>VAWU01000019.1:20797-170284 GCA_005888325.1 Actinomycetota bacterium | reverse complement strand
ACCCACGGTGTCGACATCAAGGCGGTGACGCGCGCCACGCGCTACGTCGATGTCGAGCAACGGCGGGCGCTGGCCGTGCGCGTCCGCAGCTGTGTGATCGAGCGGTGCGACGCCGACACGCGCCTGCAGCGAGACCACCGCGTTCCCTTCGCGCGAGGCGGGCCCACCGCGCTCGACAACCTCCAGCGCCTGTGCGCGTTCCACCATGCGCTGAAATCCAAGGGCTGGCGCCTGACGGGCGGGGTCGGGTGCTACCGGTTGGTCCCGCCTGACGGCGACGGCGGTGGTGGCGGTCGCGGTCCCCCGGTGGAGGCACCACCGACCTACGGCTCGACGGGTGCGCCACCTTCGGCCGCGCCGCCTGCTTCTGGACCGCGCTCCGGCTCGGCTTCGGCCGCCGCGTCTGCCGCCGCGCCCGGCTCGACATCGGCGGCGGCCTCCGGGGCGGGGACGGAGGCGGGAGCGGGCGCGCCCTCCGGCGACGCCGCGGTCGGGTCGGTGCCGTACTGGGCCGCGTACTCCTCTGCCCATGCCTTCTGCGCCTCGGTCTCGGGCTCGAAGCCCGCCGCCACCTCGGGACCGATGTAGTTGCCCTGCTCGTCGTAGGCGTGCTCGCCGAAGTGCTCGCGGTACTCCTCGGCGACGACCCCACCTTCGGCGGCCTGCTTGATCGACAGGCTGATGCGCCGGCGCTGGAGGTCGAGGTCGATGATCTTCACCCAGAGCTCCTCGCCGGGCGTGACCACCTGCTCGGGCAGGTCGACGTGGTGCACCGCCATCTCGGAGATGTGCACCAGTCCCTCGATGCCCTCGCCGACCTGCACGAAGGAGCCGAAGGGCACGAGCTTGGTGACCCGCCCGTACACGAGCTCGCCGACGCGGTGGGCGTTGGCGAACTCCTGCCAGGGGTCCTGCTGGGTGGCCTTGAGCGAGAGGCTGATGCGCTCACGGTCGAGGTCGACCTCGAGCACCTGCACGTCGATCTCGTCGCCGACCTGCACGACCGACGACGGATGGTCGACGTGCTTCCACGACAGCTCCGAGACGTGCACGAGGCCGTCCATGCCACCGAGGTCGACGAAGGCGCCGAAGTTGACCACCGACGACACCGTGCCCCGCCGCACCTCGCCGATCTTGAGGTTCTCGAGGAACTCCTCGCGCTGCTCCTTCTGCGTCTCCTCCAACCAGGCTCGGCGCGAGAGCACGACGTTGTTGCGGTTCTTGTCGAGCTCGATGATCTTGGCTTCGAGGTTGCGCCCGACATAGGGCTGCAGGTCGCGCACCCGGCGCAGCTCGACGAGCGATGCGGGAAGGAACCCGCGCAGTCCGATGTCGAGGATGAGGCCGCCCTTCACCACCTCGATCACCGGACCGGAGACGACGCCCTCGTTCTCCTTGATCTTCTCGATGGTGCCCCAGGCCCGCTCGTACTGGGCGCGCTTCTTGGAGAGGATGAGCCGCCCCTCCTTGTCCTCCTTCTGGAGGACGAGCGCCTCGATCTCCTCGCCGAGCGAGACGATCTCGCCGGGATCGACGTCGTGGCGGATGGACAGCTCGCGCGCGGGGATGACGCCTTCGGACTTGAACCCGATGTCGAGGAGGACCTCGTCCTTGTCGACCTTGACGACGGTGCCCTCACGATGTCGCCGTCGTCGAACTCGACGATCGTTCCCGCGATCGCGTCCTCGAACGAGAGGCCGTCGAGGTCGTCGGCCACCACCTGCCTCGGCGTGTACTCGCCGGAATCGTCGTCGGCGGTGTCAGCCGCTTCGAGTTCCTGGGTCGCGTCGGTGGTCGCCTGCTCGTCGGCCTGGTCGGACATACGTGGGGTCGCCTTCTTTCCGGACAGCCCCCGCCCACGGTTTGGGTTTGCGTGCGGGAGAGGGTGACTCGAGCCACTCGGTCACCGACGGGGGATCGTACCACCCGGCCTTTCCGCGACGAGGAGGTACTCGGGTTGTTCGAGGTCGGGCGCGGCGGCTCGATACGCACCCGGTGTCACCGACCACACGTGCTCGACGCGCAGGCCGACCGCGGTGGCGAGCAGGCGCAGCTCACGCGGTGTGTAGCACGACGTGCTGAGCTCGAAGCTCGCTTCCTCCCCCGCCTCGTTGCGCACGGTGGTGTGCTCGACGTTCACCCCGGTGGCGGCGTCGAAGACGTCGTCCGCCTCGAGGAAGCGCACCGCGAAGTAGCCCGAGAACGCGCTGAGCGCCACCCGACCACCCGGTCGCACCGCCCGGGACATGCCGTCGAGCACCGCCCGGTCGTCGTCCTCGTCGTCGTGCACCAGCCCGAAGCCGCCCTGGCACAGCGACAGGGCAACGTCGAACTCACCGTCGTAGTCGAGCCGGCGGGCGTCCGCGCGCACGAACGACGCGCCGGCGGGCGCCGAGGCGGTGGCGAGGTCGACGAAGGTCTGCGAGATGTCGATACCGACGACCTCGATGCCGCGCCGGGCGAGCGCGTTCGCGTGGCGGCCCGGGCCGCACCCCACGTCGAGCACGCGGTGCCCGGGCTGCAGGCCGAGGGCATCGACGAGGAACCCGACCTCCTGCTCGGTCCCCTTGGTGAAGGAGTACCGGAGGTAGGCCGGTCCCATGAACTCGGCCAGCGGCTCGAACCAGTGCGCTCGAGCTGGCGGGCTCACGTCACGTCAGGTTCGTCTCAACCGCCGATCACCGCGACCACTCGAACCTGCCGGCGCTGCAGACCCACTCGGGGGGCATGACGCGCCAGTGCTTGACGTCCGACGTGGGGGTCTTGCAGGTGTCGATCGTGATCAGCGCCTTCGTGCCGGAGACGAACCCGAAGATCAGGACCACGATGAAGAACCAGAAGACCACCGGGTGACCCGGCTTGAACTCGTTCGCCACGACTCCATGGTGCACCGGTGCACAGGCGTCGATCGCGGACCCCGTATTCTGGGGCCGCATGTCGCAGCATTCGGCTTCCTCGGAACGAGACAAGATCGGACTTGCCACCCGGGTGTCGCAGTCGCCACCCGGCGGCCTCATCAGTGGCGGCATCGCCATCCTCGTGATGCTGCTGGCCGTTACCGGTGTCCTCCCCCGCCCGATGTTCTTCGTCGGCGCCGCGGGCTTGATGGTCGTCGCCTACAAGCTCGACAAGCGCTTCAAGCCCGCCCCGCCGGCCCCGCCGGTGGGCGCAGCGCCGGTCGCCGCAGACCCGCTCGCGCCCGCCCCGCCGTCGGAGGCCACCCCCGCGCCCGCCGCGGCCGCGGCGCCGGCCGCACAGCCGTCGGCCCCGCCGCCGTCGCTCCTGTCCATCGCCGACCTGAACGCGGAGCACGCGCGTCTCACCCGGGAGCTCACCGAGCGCGTCGACGACGACGAGGACGTGCGCTTCGAGAAGTTCATGCGGCTGCGGCGGATCGAGGACGAGATCGAGCGCCAGAAGGGTTAGCCAACTCTTCGCGTCCTAACCCTTCGCGTCCGCCCAGCTCGGGCCGAACGCCAGGTTCACCTCGAGCGGCACCCGCAGCTCGCACGCGCCGCGCATGGCCTCGAGGGTGAGCTCGGCCGCGAGCGCGTGCTCGTCCGGTGGCACCTCGAGCAGCACCTCGTCGTGCACCTGGAGGATGATCCGGCTCCGGTGACCACCTTCCTCGAGGGCACGGTCGAGGCGCACGAGCGCGACCTTGAAGATGTCGGCCGCCAGACCCTGGATGCCGGCGTTCATCGCCTGGCGCTCGCCGGCCTGTCGCAGCCGGTAGTTCGACGAGGAGAGCTCGGGGATCAGACGACGCCGACCGAACAGCGTCTCGGTGTAGCCCCGGTCGCGCGCCTCGGCGACGACGCGGTCCATGTAGTCCTTCACGCGCGGGAACGCCTCGAAGTACGCGGCGAGGATCAACGCCGCCTCCTCGGTGGGGATGCCGAGGCGCTGACCCAACCCGTAGGACTCCATGCCGTAGGCCAGCCCGTACGACACCATCTTCGCCTTCGATCGCTTCTCCACGTCGACGTCGGCCGGGTCGATGCTGAACACGCGCGCCGCGGTCGTGGTGTGGATGTCCTGGCGCGAGGTGAACGCCTCGACGAGCCCGGGGTCCTCGGCCAGGTGGGCGATCACGCGCAGCTCGATCTGGTTGTAGTCGGCCACGAGCAGCTCGTGACCCTCGGCGGGCACGAAGGCGCGACGGAAGCGCCGGCCCTCCTCCCGGCGGATCGGGATGTTGTGCAGGTTCGGCGCGTCGGAGCTGAGCCGGCCGGTGCGCGCCACGGTCTGGTTGAAGGTGGCGTGGATGCGCCCGTCGTCGCCCACGTAGGCGAGCAGGTTCTCGCCGTAGGTCGAGCGCAGCTTCTCGACCTCGCGGTAGCGCAACAACAGCTCGATCACGGGGTGCTGGCCGCGCAGCTTCTCGAGTGACGCCGCGTCCGTCGAGAAGCCGGTCTTCGTCTTCTTCTGCGGCTGCAGGCCGAGCTCGTCGAAGAGCACCGAGCGCAACTGCTTGGTGGAGTTGACGGTGAAGGCGTGGCCCGCCGCCTCCTGGATCTCGGATTCGAGCCGGCGCACCTCGGACTCGAGCCCGTCGGCCAGCTCGCGCAGGTAGGGGACGTCGACGCCGACACCGACCTTCTCCATGCGCGCGAGGACGCCGATCAACGGACGTTCGACGTCGTCGTAGAGCGCGCGCAGCTTGCGCGCGTCCATGGCTTCGGCCAGTGCGGGCGCCAGCCGGGCAACGGCGAGCGCCCGGCGGCCGGCATCGTCCGCCGGGTCGGTGCCCGAGCCGTCGAGGTCGAGCTGGTCGGGCGGCGGCGCGTCGGGCGAGCGCAGCTCGAGACCGGCGTAGCGGGCGGCGAGGTCCTCCAGCAGGTACTGCGACTCCGCGGGGTCGACGAGGTACGCGCCGACCGCGGTGTCGAGGTCGACGGCGCGGAGGTCCACGCCGAACCCGTCGAGTCCGCGCATGAGCTCCTTCACCCGGTGAGCCTGCACCGGGCGGCCGCCCGTGCCGACGAGCGCCGCGAGCGCGCGCGCGACCTCGGGTGCGTCGAGCAGCTCGCCGCCGACGAACGACGCGGTGGTCTCACCGGTGGCGAACGCCAGGCCGATTAGCGTCGAACGGCCCTCGATGCCCGCCCAGGTCGCGGCGACGGGCAGCGGGGCGTCGGTCTTCGCCAGCCGGTCGAAGAGGGCGGCCGCGTCGGACGGACTCCGCACGACGGTGACATCAGCCTCGAGCACCGCGGTCGTGGTGACCGCGGGCCCCGCCGCCTGCTCGGGCCCCACCGCCTCGAGCAGTCGGTCCCACAGCGTGCGGAACTCGAGGAAGCCGAAGAGCTTGCGCACCTCCTCGGTGTCCCACGCACCCATGCGCAGCTCGGCCACGTCGACGTCGAGCTCGACGTCGCGCACCAGCGGCGTGGCCAGCGCGTTCGAGCGCACCTGGGCCTCGTGCGCCTTCAGGCTCTCGCGGAGCTTCGGCGTGAGCTTGTCGAGGTTGGCGAAGACACCGTCGAGATCGCCGTACTCGTTGATGAGCTTGGCCGCCGTCTTCTCGCCAACACCCGGCACACCGGGAAGGTTGTCGGACGGGTCGCCGCGCAGCGCGGCGTAGATCGGGTACTGCTCGGGAGTGACGCCGGTGCGCTCCTTGATCCCCGCCTCGTCGTAGAGCGCGTAGTCGCTCACGCCTCGCCGGTTGTAGAGCACCCTGACGTGCGGGTCCTCGACCAACTGGTAGGTGTCGCGATCGCCGGTGACGATGATGGCATCGATCCCCTTGTCGCGGGCCTCGGTGGCGAGGGTGGCGATCACGTCGTCCGCCTCGAAGCCGGGGACCTCGAGGATGGGCACCCGCAACGTCTCGACGACCTGACGCACCAGCCCCATCTGCTGCCGCAGGATGTCAGGCGCCTCGGCCCGCCCGCCCTTGTAGTCCGCCACCAGCTCGTGCCGGAAGGTGGGTTGCGGGAGGTCGAACGCCACGGCGATCCCGTCCGGGCGGTGGTCCTTCAGCAGGTTCACGAGCATCGACGTGAAGCCGAACACCGCGTTGGTCACCTGACCGGAGGCGGTGGCCATGTCGGTCGGGAGGGCGAAGAACGCCCGGTACGCGAGCGAGTTCCCGTCGAGGAGCAGCACGGTGGGCACGGCCGCATGGTAAGCCTGCCCGCTCACTGACACCCGCGTCAGTCGCGGCTTGACGCGATGTCAGAATTCGGGTTACCTTGCTCTCAGGGTAAGGAGTACCTAACACCCTCCGCCACGCCACGCCATGGACGGCTGACTTTGTTCCCCAACTTCCTGATCGGTCTGCGCGAGGGGCTCGAGGCGGCTCTCGTCGTGGGGATCCTCGTGGCCTACATGGTCCGCACGGGCAATCGCGAGCACCTGGCCCCCATATGGACCGGCGTCGTGATCGCGGTCGCGGCCAGCCTCGGGGTCGGCGCGCTCCTGACCTACACCTCCCACTCGCTGAGCTTCGAGGCCCGCGAGGCGTTCGGCGGCTTCATGTCGATCGCGGCGGTGGGCTTCGTGACCTGGATGATCTTCTGGATGCGGCGCCAGGCGCGCTTCTTGAAGGGGGAGCTCCAAGGCAAGCTCGACACGGCGATCGCGGGCGGCACGGCCGCGCTGGGGCTGATGGCGTTCGTCGCGGTCGGCCGCGAGGGCCTGGAGACGGCGGTGTTCGTGTGGTCCGCGGTCTCGGCCGCGGGATCGGGCGCGGGACCGGTGACCGGCGCCGTCCTCGGCCTCGTCACCGCCACGATCACCGGCTTCCTGCTCTACAAGGGGTCGGTGCGGATCAACCTGGCCACCTTCTTCACCTTCACCGGCGCCGCCCTCGTGGTGGTGGCGGGCGGGGTCCTCGCCTACGGGTTCCACGACCTGCAGGAGGCGTCGGTCCTGCCCGGGCTGCACCGCCTCGCGTTCGACGTGTCGGCTGCCGTCCCCCCGTCGAGCTGGTACGGCACGTTGCTCAAGGGCGTGTTCAACTTCAGCCCGGTCACCACGTGGCTCCAGCTGGTCGCGTACGTCGGCTATGTCGTGCCCACCCTGCTCCTCTTCTTCCGCCCTGCGCGGGCCGCCACCTCCACGGCTCCCGCGCCCGCTCCGGCGCGCGCGCCGGCCGCGGCCTCGAGGTGATCGCGACGCGCGCGCGCTCGACGGCCGTCGCACTCGTCGCGCTCGCGATCGGTGCTGTCGGGTGCACCTCGTCGTCGAGCAACGCCATCGCCGTCACCTCGACCGACACGACGTGCGTACCGGCACGGACGCGGCTCGACGCGGGCAAGCTCACCTTCGAGGTGACGAACAAGGGAAAGCAGACGACCGAGCTGTACGTGTTCGGCGAGGGCGACAAGGTGATCGACGAGGTCGAGAACGTGGGGCCGGGCACGAGCCGTACCCTTACGGTCGACCTGGCTGCAGGTGACTACCAGCTCGGCTGCAAGCCGGGGCAGAAGGGAAATGGCATCCGGGCCCGCATCACCGTCGTCGGCAAGGGAGGCGCGGTTCAGGCCGGCACCAAGGCCGCCGACCGCGACGTCGAGCTCACGGCCGTCGACTACTCGTTCCAGCTCGCCGACCCGGGCATCAAAGCCGGCGAGACCATCCGCTTCGTGATGAAGAACGAAGGTCACCAGCCGCACGACTTGGAGGTGTTCACCCCCGACAACAAGGTGCTCGGTCAGATCGATCAGACGGACCCCCGCAAGACCGGTACGGCGACGCTCACCTTCGCGGTGCCCGGCAGGTACCGCTACATCTGCGACGTGGCGGACCACCAGGCCCGGGGCATGAAGGGCGCGTTCACCGTCGCGCCGACGTGAGCCTCGGAGCGGGGACGCGGCAGTAGCATGAAAACCATGTCCGACGGCTTCCATCCCCCCGTCGAGGAGTACCTGGAGGCCATCCACTCGCTCGATGAAGAGGGCGCGCAGGTGATCCAGGCGCGACTCGCGGAGCGCCTCGGTCACTCGGCCCCGTCCGTGTCGGAGACGGTGCGACGTCTGAAGGCCGACGGTTACGTGCTGGTCACGAACCGCACCATCGTGCTGACCCCGGAGGGTCGGACCCGAGCCGAGAGCGTCGTGCGGAAGCACCGCCTGGCCGAGCGTCTGCTCACCGATGTGATCGGCCTCGACTGGCACAAGGCCCACCTCGAGGCGGGCCGCTGGGAGCACGTGATCTCCGACGAGGTCGAGGAGCGGTTGGTGCAGCTGCTCGAGAGCCCCACCACCTGTCCGCACGGCAACCCCATCCCGGGCATGGGCGTGCCGCGGTTCGACCTGCACGCGCTCTCCGAGTCGGCGCCCGGCGATCGCGTTCGCCTCGAGCGGGTCACCGAACAGGTCGAGAGCGACGCCGACTCCCTCGTGTACCTGAGCGAGCACGGGTTCGTGCCGGGCGTCGACGCGGAGGTGCAGTCGAAGGCGCCGGACGGCACCCTCACCCTCCAGCTGCACGACGGAACCATCGCGCTCGGGCCCGCCCTCGCGGACCAGCTCTACGTCGCTGCGAACTAGTCGTGCTCCGAGCTAGGGGTGCAGCTCGCCGTCGATGATGCGCTGGGCGACGATCTTCATCGTCACCCGCTCGCGCATGGCGGTCTTCTGAATGAACGCAAAGGCGTCGTTCTCCGACAGCCCGTAGCGGTCCATCAGCATCCCCTTCGCCCGGTCGACGACCTTGCGCGTCGCGAGCTGCTCCTCGAGGCTCGCGACCTCGCGGTGGAGGGCCTTGCTCTCCTCGAACCGTCCGAGCGCGACCTCGATGGCCGGCAGCAGGTCGTGCTTCTGGAACGGCTTCACGAGGTAGGCGACCGCGCCCGCATCGCGTGCCTGCTCGATGAGGTCACGCTGGCTGAAGGCGGTGAGGATGACAACCGCGGCCCGGCGTTCGCCCGAGATCTCCCGGGCGGCCTCCAGCCCGTCGAGCCCGGGCATCTTGATGTCGAGGATCGCGAGGTCGGCCTCGAGCTGCTTGACCAGCTCGACCGCCTCGTCGCCCCGGCCGGTCTCGCCCACGACCTCGTAGCCCTCCTCCTCGAGGATCTCCTTGAGGTCGAGGCGGATGATGGCTTCGTCCTCCGCGATGACGACGCGCACGGCCAAGTCGTTCGCTCCTTCGGTCGCGCTACTTCGACTCTGCGACGAGCCGGTCGAGCAGCTCGTCCTGGGATCGCTCGAGCTCGGCGATCGACGACAGGATGGCCGCGCGCTCACGCGCCATCGCGTCAGCATGCTTCTGGGCCTCGTGGTTCTCGCGCTCGGCGAGTGGCGTCTCGGACACCAGGGCCCGCAGCCGCGCCTCGTCGGCGGCTTCGGCGAAGAAGGCCAGCTGCTCGTCGACGACGGCGAGCTCGGCCTTCGTGCGCTTCAGCCGCTCGGCGAGATCCGACAACCGACGCTCGAGCAACCAACGTGACATGGGACGAGCAGTCTAAACCGTGCGGAGCGTGCCGGGGCCGCCCTTACACTCGCCGGGTGCGGCGCCTGATGGTCCTCGCCTTCATCTGGGGATGGTCGTTCCTGTTCATCAAGGTGGCCGTGCGGGGAATGACGCCGGCCACGGTGGCGTGTCTCCGCGTCGCCCTCGGTGCCGGGGTCCTGCTGGTGGTGCTGCGCGCCCGCCGAACCGCGCTGCCACCACGGTCCGAACGCGCCCAGTGGCGACACTTCGTGGTGCTCGCGGTCACGTACAACGCGGTGCCCTTCACGCTGCTCGCCTGGGCCGAACAGCACATCTCGTCTGCCCTCGCGGCGGTGCTCAACGCGTCCACCCCCCTGTTCGCGGCGATGCTGACGGCAGCGCTGCTCGGTGAGCGCCTGACGCGCGCGCAGCTCGCAGGGCTCCTGCTGGGCTTCGTCGGCGTCGGCGTGGCCGCGGGCGTCGGGAGCGGCGACGTCACCGGGTCGTCGCTCTGGGGCGAGCTGGCCGTCGTCGGCGTCTCCGCGTGTTACGGCTTCGGCTTCACCTACGCGCAACGCCACGTCGCCGACATCGAGCCCGTCGTCATCGCCGGCGGCCAGCTGCTGGTGGCGACGGTGATCCTGCTCCCGGTCGCTGCAGTCACGACGGCGGCTCAGGGTTTCGAGCTGACGCCGACGCGCGCGCTCAGCATCGTTCTGCTCGGCGTCGTCGGCACGGGCATCGCCTATCTCGTCAACTACCGGTCGATCGCCGAGCTCGGCTCCACCAAGGCGTCGGTGGTCACCTACCTCGTGCCCGTCGTGGCCGTGGCCGTCGGCGTGGTGTTCCTGAACGAGGCGTTCGAGGTCGGGCTCGTGGTGGGCGGCGCGCTCACGATCGTGGGGATCGCCATGGTGCACGGGCGGCTGTTGCCCGCGCGCGCCGGTGGCGTGCCGTCGAACGTCCAGCATTGAGCACGAGAGCCTCGAACAACAGAGCCCGGGCGGCGCGGTGGGGAGTGGCGACGGGCTACCGCGACGCGTCCGGTGCATGGCGTGAGGTGCCGGGCACCACGCTCGATGCCGTGCTCGAGGCGATGGGCGCCGACGGTGAGCCGCCCGCGGGCGACGAACACGTGCGGTGCATCGGGGCGGGCGAGCCGCCGCCGCGGCTCGACGCGCCGGCCCGGCTGCTCACGGAGGACGGCGGCGAGCTCGACATCGTCGACGCGCTGCCCCCCGACCTGCCCGTCGGCTACCACCGGCTCGTCACGCACCGCGACGACCACGTCACCCGCCTCATCGTGAGCCCGCGCATGTGCTTCCTGCCCGAGCGCCTCCACACGTGGGGTTGGGCGGTGCAGCTCTACGCCCTGCGCTCGCGGGAGAGCTGGGGGATCGGCGACCTCGACGATCTCGGGCGACTGGCGCGCTGGTCGCGCGATCTCGGGGCGGGCATGGTGCTGGTGAGCCCGCTGCACGCGCCATCGCCCGGTGTGCCGCAGCAGCCGAGCCCCTACTACCCGAGCAGCCGGCGCTTCCGGAACCTGCTGCACCTGCGCGTCGACGACGAGCAGCTCAACGAGACGGCTCGGGCGATGAACGCGGACCGCCACGTCGACCGCGACGCGATCTACCGACTGAAGGTCGAGGCGCTCGAACGCCAATGGGGCCGCTTCTCCGGTGATGCAGCCTTCGACCGTTACGTCGCCGAGCAGGCCGAGTCCCTCGTGGGCTACGCGAACTTCTGCGCCCGACGAGAGCGTGGGCACGCCGATCCCGATCGCGCGCGGTTCCACATGTGGGTGCAATGGTCGCTCGACCACCAACTCGAGGTCGCGTCGCGCGAGCTCGCGCTGGTGCACGACCTCGCCGTGGGTGTCGACCCCGACGGAGCCGACGCGTGGGTCGACCATCACGCGTACGCGAACGGCGTCTCGGTCGGGGCCCCGCCCGACGAGTTCAACACCAGTGGCCAGGACTGGGGGCTGCGCCCGTTCGACCCGTGGCGACTGCGCGCCGCCGGCTACGGGCCGTTCATCGAGACCGTGCGCGCCGGGTTCCGGCACGCCGGAGGGCTGCGCGTCGACCATGTCATGGGCCTGTTCCGCCTCTTCTGGGTGCCCGATGGGTGCGGGCCCGACGAAGGCACCTATGTGCGGTACCCCGCCGCCGACCTGCTCGACATCCTCGCGGTCGAGAGCCATCGGGCCCGGGCCTTCGTCGTGGGTGAGGACCTCGGGACGGTGGAGGAGGGCGTGCGCGCCGACCTGGCTCGGCGCCGCGTGCTGTCGTACCGGTTGCTCTACTTCGAGCCCGGCGACCCGGGCGCGCTACCGGAGAACGCGCTGGCGGCGGTGACGACGCACGACCTCCCGACGCTCGCCGGGCTGTGGACGGGGCGCGACCTCGTCCGCCAAAGGGAGGCCGGCATGCGTGCCAACGAGGAGGGCGAGGCACAGCTGCGCGCGCGCGTTCGGTCGCTGGCGGACGTGGACGACGACGCGCCGGTCGACGCCGTGGTGGCGGGCACCTACCGCGCGCTCGCCCGTGCCCCGTCGGCGCTGTTGGCGGCGACGCTCGACGACGCGCTGGCCGTCGAGGAGCGGCCCAACCTTCCCGGCACCACCGAAGCCGGCAACTGGTCGAGGGCACTTCCCCTCGCGCTCGACCAGATCGAGCAGGACGAGCGCGTGCGTGGAGTCGCCCGGGCGCTCAGGCGCTGAGCCGGGTCGGACGCCGATGATCTCGCCGTCGGTCTCGTGCGGCGCTCAGGCCTCTCCCAAGCCGGCGTAGACGGCACGCACGAGCCCGTCCACCCGCTCGTCCACGCCGAGCGAGATGCCCATCTGGTTCATGACGTAGCCGAAGCCGATACCTGCCCGGCGGTCGGCGAAGCCGACCGACCCCCCCGCACCGTCGTGCCCGAACCCGCGGCCGGCCGGCCCGTAGCGCACGACCTCGGACGGCAGCGCGAACCCGAGCCCGAACGAGGAGCGGACGATCAGCACCCGGTCGGGACCGTCGACGATCGGGGTGGTCGCGGCATCGAGCGTGGCCGGATCCAGCAGGCGGTCGCACGCCAGCTCACCGTAGAGGCGGGCCAGCGAGCGGGCGGTGGTGATGCCGCCGGCCGCGGGCCACTCGGCCTGGTGGAGCGCGGGTGAGTTGAAGGCCTCGCCGTTCAGATCGACGGGCGGGTTGAAGAACACACGGTGCGTCAACGTGTCGGGGTCGAGCAGCGCGGCGGTCAGCGCCTGCGTGCGCTCGTCGAGCTGGATCGCTGCGAGATCGTCGAGGCGCATCGGTTGCAGGCGGGCGACGCGTGGCTCGAGCTCGAGCGGCAGGCCCAGCCAGGTCTCGAGGCCGAGCGGGCCCGTCACCTCCTCCGCGAGGAAGCGCCCGACGCGGCGCCCGCTCACCCGCCGCACGACCTCCCCCACCAGCCATCCGTAGGTGAGGGCGTGATAGCCGTGGGCGGTGCCGGGCTCCCAAGTCGGTGCCTGCGCCGCCAGCCGTGCTGCGACGAGGTCGGCGTCGTGGCACTCCTCGACGGTGATCGGCAGGTCGAACGCGGGCAGACCGGCTTGGTGGCTCAGCAGGTGACGGGTGGTCACCGCGCCCTTGCCCGCCGCCGCGAACTCGGGCCACACCTCCGCGACCGGTGCGTCGAGATCGAGCTCACCCCGCTGCCAGAGCAGGAGCGCGCAGACGGCGGTGAGGCCCTTGGTGGTGGAGAACACGAGTGCAGCGGTGTCGCGCGTCCACGCCCGATCCGTCGCCGGGTCGGCGACGCCACCCCACAGGTCGACGACCGTCTCGCCGTCGAGGTGAACCGACACCGCCGCGCCGATGTCGCCGAGCTCGTCGAAGTTGCGCTCGAACGCGCGGCGCACCGGCCCGAACCGCTCGTGACACGTGCCCTGGACGTCTGCCATGCGAGACGGTACCGGTGCCTGCGCTGCGTTCGCACGCCGGGCGGCTGGGTACGCTCGCGCGGTGGCGACCACGGAGACAGGCAGGGTGATCGCGGAGCGATACGAGACCCGACAGCGCCTCGGTCGGGGCGGGATGGCCGAGGTGTACGCCGCCTCCGACCGCCGGCTCCACCGGGAGGTGGCCGTCAAGCTCCTGCTCCCGGCCATGGCGGTCAAGCCCGATGTCCGCCGCCGCTTCGAGGCCGAGGCCCGCGCCGCGGCGTCGTTCACCCATCCGAACGCCGTCGCGGTCTACGACTCGGGCGACCACGACGGCGCCGCGTTCATCGTCATGGAGCGCCTGCCCGGTGAGACGCTCGCCGACCGCTTGCGCGCGGGCCCCGCCGACCCGGAGTGGGTGCGACGGCTGGCGCACGACGTCCTCGGCGCGCTGAGCGCAGCCCACGCCGCGGGCATCGTGCACCGCGACGTGAAGCCGGGGAACATCCTCCTCACTGCCGACGGTTCGGCGAAGATCGCCGACTTCGGGATCGCCACGAGCATCGACGCCGATCCCACCAGCGCGAGCCATCTCATCGGGACACCGGCATACCTCGCACCCGAGCGGCTCGACGGCGCGCCGGCCTCACCGCGATCCGACCTGTACTCGTTGGGCGTCGTGCTCTACGAGGCGCTCGCCGGCGCCAAGCCGTTCGCGGGCGACGTGCCCCTCGCGGTGGCTCAATCGATCCAGGAGGGAACGCATCGTCCACTGGCCGAGGTGCGACCCGAGGTCGACGCGGGCCTCGCCGGCGTGGTCGAGCGGGCGATGTCGCGCGATCCGGACGCACGCTTCCCTTCCGCCGCGGCCATGGCCGCCGCGCTCGCGGTTCGAACCGACGGGGACGACACGCGGGTGCTTCCGGTCGCGCCGGTTCGGGAGCGTCGCCCTCGCTGGGTCGTGCTCGCGGCCGTCGCCGCGATCGTGGGCGCGATCGTGCTCGCCGCACTCATCGCGTACGACCGCACCCGCGCGCCGGCTCGAATCGAACCGCCCGTCGCCACGACGGTCGTGACCTCCCCGCCGACCTCGCCTCCCGTCACCACGCCCGTGACCACCGCGCCGCGCCGCGGGGCTCATGACAAGCCGGGCAAGGGGCGGGGCGGGGAGGGCAACGACTGACCGGCGCGCGCCGCGCCGCGCCGTTCCTACCGAACGAGCCAGCGGAGCCGCTTGGCTCCCTCGAACGCAGCCTCGCCGGCGAGCTGTCCGATGCCGGTGCAGAGCGTCGGGTAGACGTGGATGAGGGCGGCCACCTGATTGAGCTTCAGCTCCTCGGTGATGGCGAGCGCGAGCTCGTGGATCATCTCCCCCGCTGACGGAGCCAGGATGTGGGCGCCGACGATCTTCTGGCGCTTGGCCGTGACGATGATGATGGAGCCCTCGGTCGCACTGTCTGCCCGGGCGCGATCGGAGTGCGCGAGGTCGAGGTGCCACACGTCGACGTCGTCACCGAACCGGGCGCGTGCCTCGGCGATGGTGAGACCCGCGTGCGCGAGCTCGGGGTCGGTGAAGGTGCACCACGGCACCGAGTCGCGCACCTTGCCCTTGCCCGGGAAGAACATGTCGCGGATGGCGCGCACCGCCTCGTAGGCCGCGGCGTGGGTGAAGAGGAAGCGGCCGGCGACGTCGCCGCTGGCGTAGACCGACTTCAGGTTGGTGCGCATGCGATCGTCGACCGTGATGCCGCGTGGGCCGGTGGCGATGCCGACCTCTTCGAGGCCGAGGCCCTCGATGTTGGGGCGCCGGCCCACCGCGACGAGCAGCTCGGCGGCGGTCCAGCTCGCGGGCTCACCCCTCTCGCGGCCGTGCACCGTCTTGGAACCGGCGTCCACCGTCACCCGTTCGGTGTCGACGTCGAGCCGGAGGTCGACCCCCTCGTCGATCAGCCTGGCGGTGAGGATCTGCACCAGGTCCGGCTCGTCGCGCGGAAGGATCTCGGAGCCCTTCTGCAGCACGGTCGTGCGGATGCCGAGGCGGGTGAAGGCCTGAGCCATCTCGATGGCGATGGGGCCGCCGCCGATCATCACCGTGCTCTCGGGTGCCCGCTCGAGCTCGAAGAGGTTCTCGCTCGTGATGAAGCCCGTGCCGGCGAGGCCTTCGATCCCCGGCACCGCCGGGCGACTGCCGGTGCACAGCAGCACGTAGCGGGTCTCGACCGTGCGCCCGTCGACGTCGAGGGTGTTCGGGCCCGTGAGCCGGGCCGTCCCCCGCAGGATGTCGATGCCCATGTCCTCGTAGCGCTTCGGGTCGTCGTCGGTCGACGCCACGTCGTGTTGGATCGCCCGGATGCGCTTCCACACCAGCTCGGTGTCGACCTCTGGCACGACCGACGGCAGGCCGTACTTGTCGGCCGTGCGCATGACGTGGGCGGCCTTGGCCGACGCCAGCAGCGCCTTGCTCGGCACGCACCCGGTCCACAGACAGTCGCCGCCGACCCGAGCCCGCTCGACGACCGCGGTCCGCACGCCGATGGTGGCCGCGAACTCCGCGCCGACCATGCCGCCCGAGCCCATGCCCACGATGACGAGGTCGTAGCGATCGACCACGGCCCCACCCTATGAGACGGGGAAGCGGGCAACGCCAGTGGGGTGCGACGCGGCCGGTGGCCCCGCCCCCGAGGGTCGTGGACCCCCCTGGCCGCGACCCTCGGGGGCTTGACGCCCGGCCGCGCCTGCCCCTACTGCTCCGCCGTACAGGGCTCCGCCGCCCGTGATCCCGCCAGCGTGTCCGACCAACGCGCGCGAATCCATAGGTCGAACGGCTCAAAAGAGTTGGTGCCCGGAGCGGGACTCGAACCCGCACGCCCTCGCGGACAATGGTGTTTGAGACCATCGCGTTTACCGATTACGCCATCCGGGCTCGAGGCGACGATAGTCTGAGCGCGTGCCTCTCCTACGGTTTCGCAGGCGCGTGGCGCGTCGCAGACGCCGCGGACGGCGGCTCGTCCTGCTGGCGGGCGTCGGGGCGGCCGCGGCCGCCTTCCGTCAACGCAAGATGGCAGAGAACGAACGGCAGGACTGGTCCGCGCCCCCTCAGTGACGCGGAACCCAACCCGAGACGACGGTGCCGCGCCCGAGGGTCGAGCTCGCCTCGAACACGCCGCCGACCGCCTCCACCCGGTCGCGCATGTCCTGGATGTCGGCGCCCCGCGCCAACCGGGTCGGGTCGACGCCGGGGCCGTCGTCGACCACCGAGAACGCGAGCTGATCGACGGCAGCGCTTGGTGGTGGGGCCTGGTCGGCGGCGTGACGCGCAGCGCGGTCCTCACCGGACTGGCCGCGGCGCTCGGCGCGTCGCTCGCGATGATCGGGCGCAACACCGCCGTCGCGCTGGGTGCCGCCTTCGTCTACCTCAACGTGGTGGAGGGAGTGCTGCGCGCGTGGAAGCCGTGGCTCGGCCGCTGTTTCATCAGCGAGAAGCCACCATCTTCCTGACCGGCGGTCGCGTGAACGGCCTGTCGTTCACCCGTTCGACCGTGACGGCCACTCTGACCATCGTCGTCTACATCGCCGCCGTTGCCGCCGTGGCCACGTTGCTGTTCCGTCGCCGCGATATCGCGACCTGAGTCAACCGGCGTCGAGCGCGGCGAGCAGGTTCGTGGGTGTGTCCTTGGGCGAGACCTTGTACCACGCCTCGGCGACCTTGCCTTTGGCGTCGACGAGGAACGCGGAGCGGACGATGCCCATGAACTTCTTGCCGTACATGCTCTTCTCCCCCCAGACGCCGTACGCCTCGGCGACGGCGTGGTCCTCGTCGGCGAGCAGGCGGAACCCAAGCCCGTACTTCTCGTCGAAACGCGCCTGGCGGGTGGGGGAATCGGGACTGATGCCGATGATCTCGGTGTCGCCGACCTGGTCCGCGATGTCGCGCAGCCCGCACGCCTGCGTCGTGCACCCGGGGGTGTCGGCCTTTGGGTAGAAGTAGATCAGGTGCGACGCCTTGGTGCGCTTGAGCGAGCCGGAGAGGCTGAACTTCTCGCCGTGCTGGTCGATCAGAGTGAAGTTGGGTGCCTTGTCTCCGGGCTTCAACATGACGGTCACGATAGGCAGAGAGACGCTCGCGTGCGAGACGCGCATCTTCCCTCACGATCGGGGGGGGGCGGCGTCGATCACGAGCGATGGTTCCCCTCGGTCGACAAGTGCGCCCGGCTACCGGCGTCGAGCCGGCAACCCGCGCGCTTGACGAAGCCAATCTGGGCGGGCGCGCGATTGTCAGTCGCCTCCTAGCGGAGAGACCGCCTCTGGCAGCATGTCGAGGTCTCGGCATCCGAGTCCCCAGCGAAGGGCTTCTATGACAGTCCTAAAGCAGCATCACGCGCCCGGCATGCCCGCAGAGGTGTACGACAAAGTCGCCGCTGGAGCCATGCCCTCTCAGCGTGAGGCCGACGGCTTTGTCGCCCACTACCCCATCGTGGAAGACGGCGGTATCACGGTGATTGAGATCTGGGACTCGATCGATCAGCACGACGCCTGGTTCAACGAGGTCGTCAAGCCGCACCTCCCCCCCGACACGCCTGAGCCCAAGTTCGCGGAGCTGCACAACAGCAACACCAAGTAGTCGAACAGTTCGCTCACGCGGCGGCCTCGGCGTTTGAACCCGAGCCGGCGGTCCGGCGCCCTCCGACGCTGTCGTTCTGGAAACCTGACAAGAGCTGTCACATGAAGAGGCAAGAATCAAGCCGGACGGGAGTTTGATGACGCCGGCGGTAGCCAAGATGGCGCGCTGCTGGGGGGACGGCGACCCGCTTTTCGCGCCGTACCACGATGAAGAGTGGGGCTTCCCGGTGCTCGACGAGCGCGGGCTGTTCGAGAAACTGAGCCTGGAGGCCTTCCAGTCCGGGATGTCGTGGCGGACGATCCTCACCAAGCGCCCCGCCTTTCGAGCCGCCTTCGCCGACTTCGACCCCGACACCGTCGCCGCCTTCGATGAGACCGATGTCAAGCGCCTGCTCGCCGATGTCGGCATCGTCCGCAACCGAAGAAAGATCGAGGCCACGCTGGCCAACGCCGCGGCCACCGTGGCTCTGCGCGCCGACGGGAAGCCGCTCGATGCGCTGGTGCGGCGGCACGTCCCGAGCCCCCAGCCTCCGCCGCCCGCGAGCTGGGACGATGTGCCCTCGACGCGGCCGGAGTCCGTGGCCCTGGCCCGCATCCTCAAAGGCCGCGGCTTTCGCTTCGTCGGCCCGACCACGCTCTATGCCCTGATGCAGGCCTGCGGCCTAGTGAATGACCACCTAGCGGGCTGCCCGGCCCGTGCGCTGGTGGAGCGGGCCCGCCGGGCCGCCGGCCTAGCTCTCTAGCTGCTGGCGACGCCCCCATGCGCTTCGTCCCGCGACGCGCGAGATCGCCCGCTCCGGGGCACTGACAGCGAGGTCGAGGCCGCACAGAAGAACGCCCCGACGCTTCCACATGGGCGACGACTTGAGCTTCACCGCCGCGCTGCTTTGCGGCCAGGAGCCGTTGGACCTGTCGAGCGCGGCGAACGTGCTCAGCGGAGGTCTCGATGAGCTCGAAGGTGTCGAGCGAGCCAACCGCCCGGTCCCACTCCTTGGCGCTCCGGGCGGAGCAGCCGCTCCCGAGATCGGTGATCCCAGCCCGAGCGAGCGATCCCGACGAGGCAAGAGGCTCGACTATGGCGCGCACGGCCTCGTGACGGAGCCGGGTCAACACGCTCGTGTCGATCAGATGCGTCAGCGCCACGCGTCGTGCCGGTCGTCGAGCTCCAGACGAGCGAAGCAATCGAGGGGACGGAGACGGCCCTCGAGTTGATCTCGGGAGTCAGCCGGCGACCTGTTCGCGAAGCGCTGCGATGTCGGCGATCTCCCACGCCTCGATCACCTTGCCGTCGCGCAGATGCGTGATCACGGCCTGATCGATCCGAAAGCTGCGGCCGGTCCCTTCGAGACCGGCGAACCCTGCCCCCATGGTGCCGGTGACGACGACCCTGGCCATCTCGACGTCGCCGTCGACGACGACCTCCTGAACCTCGTGGCGGAGGTCGGGCATCGCCTTCAGCCCGTCCTGCCAGACGGCCTTCTCCTCGGCGGCGCTCGCGGTTGAGAGCCCAAGCGGCGCGTGCACGACGGCGTCCGCGTGGAGCAGGTCGTCGAACGCGTCGACGTCGCCCGCGTCACCTGACGCGAGCCAGCGGAACACCACCGTCTGCCGAGGGTCCAGCATCGCGACCCCACCTCCTCGATCAGCTGTCGGTCAACGTCGGCCGGTAGAAGTAGATCAGGTTCGCCGCACGCGAACTCGCGGGCGTCATCCCTTGTCGGTCACGCCTGCGGCGTCGAACGTCGCCATCTCGCCGAGGATGCGAGCGGCCGCCTCCACGATGGGGAGGGCGAGGCAGGCCCCGGACCCCTCTCCGAGGCGGAGCCCGAGATCGAGCACGGGCTCGAGGCCGAGGTGGGCGAGCGCGACGGCCGCGCCGGGCTCGGTGGAGCGGTGGCCGGCGATGGCGTAGTCGACCGCACGCGGGCACACCTCGCACGCGACCAGGAGCGAGGCGAGGGCGATGACGCCGTCGACGACGACGGGCACGCGGTGACTGGCGCCCCCCACGACGAAGCCGGCCAGCGCCGCGATCTCGAGACCACCGACCTCGGCGAGCAGACCGACGGAGTCGGCGGCGGCCGAGGGACCGATGCGGGCGAGGGCGGCTTCGACGCACGCGACCTTGGTCGCGAGGGTGACGTCGTCGATGCCCGTTCCCCTCCCGGTCACCAGCGCCGCGGAACGTCCTGTGACGGCGGCGATGAGCGTCGCCGACGGCGTCGTGTTGCCGATGCCCATCTCTCCCGTGACCAGGGCCCGGGCGCCGTCCGCGACCAGGTCGGTCGCGACCGCCGCGCCGACGTCGAGCGCCGCGATGGCCTCCGCCCGCGTCATGGCGGGACCCGCGACCAGGTCGGCGGTGCCGCGGCGCACATTGCGGCGCAGCAGCTCCGGCGAGCCGGCGAGCCCGTCGAGCTCGGTGGCGACGCCGACATCGACGACGGTGACGCGGGCGCCGACCTGACGGGCGAGGACGTTGATGGCCGCGCCACCGGCGACAAAGTTGCCGACCATCTGGGCGGTCACCTCCTGGGGCCAGGGTGTGACCCCGCGCGCCACCACGCCGTGGTCGCCGGCGAACACCGCCACCGCCGCCGGTGCCGGGATCGGCGGAGGCTCCTCACCCGCGATCGCCGCCAACTGCACGCCGAGGGTCTCCACCCGGCCGAGCGCGCCACGCGGCTTGGTGAGCCGGTCGTGGTGCTCCCCCGCTGCGACTCCGGCGACTGTGTCGAGCGGGCCCACGAGGGCAGCTGCGGCGGCGAAGGCGCCATCGCTCTCGGTCAGCGCGGCGCGCACCGCGTCAGCTGCCGTGGTTGCCGCGTCGACTCGAGCGAAAGCGACGCCCGCGGCTGCTGCCGCGCCGGCGTCGGCGTCCTCGTCGCCCACGAACAGCGCCTCGCTCGGTCCGACCCCGAGCGACTCGAGGGCGTGGAGGACCCCGCGTGGGTCGGGCTTCTCAGCACCCACCGCCGTCGAAGTCACGACCACCTCGAGCAGCTCGTCGACACCGATCGTTGCGAGCAACGCGCGCACGTCCGCCTCCCCCATGACCTGCACGTTGGTGACCGCACCCAAGCGGATACCCGCACTTCGTAGCGCGGTGAGATCACGGGCGGGCCGGCCGATGGGGCGTGCGACCAGGTCGTCGACCCGAGTCGCGGCGGGCTGGGCGACCACGAGCGTGTCACCGACGTCGAACAGGATCGCCTTGAACATCATCGGTGCCCGATTCGGCGACGCCGGCGCTGCACCGCGCCCAGCGCGCCCAGCCCGGCGGTGAGCGCGAGCCCGACGTCGCCGGCCAGGCGCACGGCCCGCCCGATGTCGTGCCGCTCGGGCGGCCGCCCGTCGCCGAGCGAAGGGCGCACCTCGACGCGGTCGCCGTAACGGTTCTCGCCACCGAGCCGCAGCCCCAGTGCAGCCGCGAAGGCGGTCTCGGCGACGCCCGCATTGGGGGAAGGATGGTGCGATGCATCCCGGCGCGTCGTCCGCCAGATCGCGCCCGCCGCGCGGGGACGCACCGCGGCCACGAGCGCCGCCGTCGCCCGCGCCGGCAGCCAACCGGCGACATCGTCGAGCCGGGCCGACGCCCAGCCGTAGCGCGCGTAGCGGGCGGAGGGGTGTCCTACCATCGAGTCCATCGTGTTCACCGCCCGGTAGCCCAGCGCGCCCGGCGCGCCGAGCACGGCACCCCAGAACGCAGGGGCCACGACCGCGTCGACGGTGTTCTCGGCGACGGACTCGACCGCGGCCCGGCACAGCTCCTTGGCGTCCATGGTCGACGGGTCGCGACCGACCAGCGCGGGAATGAGCGACCGGGCGCGCTCGATGTCGCCACCGGCGAGGGCGGTGTCGACCGCCATGGCCGCGTCGCTCAGCCCCCGGCCCGCGACGGCCACATACGTCGCGAGAGCCGTCGAGCCGATGACGGTGCCCGTGCCCGCGCCCATCACGACGCCCGACGCGGCGTGCACCGCGCCGGCGACGCGGTGGTCGCGGTAGACCGCTCGCTCGATCGCGTCGAGGGCGCGACCGAGGACCGCGACCGGGTGCGGCGAGACCGGCGGCTCCCCGACGAGACGATCGAGGAGCACACCGGTCGCGGCGCCCAGTGGATCCGCGCGACTCACCATTTGGCCGCCGCAACGAGCAAGCCGACCGTCTCGCCGACGATGCCCGCGGCACCCAGCACGTCGCCCGTGTAGCCGCCGATGCGCCGGCGGGCCGCGACCAGCACGACGAGACCGGCGACGACGGAGGCGCCCACCGCGACGCCCGTTCGGCGGCCGTCGGCGAGCGCCCCGAGCGCCAGCGCCGCGACGATCCCGTAGAGGGTGACGGGCCGCCAGTCGCCGCCGGTGAACGCAGAGGCCAGACCGCCCTCGGCCCGCGCGTAGGGGAACGCGCGTGCGCCGACCGCCATCACCGTGCGCGAACCGCACCAGAGCCCGGCGATCAGGAGCACCGACACGGGCTGCGACGCGAGCGCGGCGAACCGCAGGAGCAGGACGACGACGACGACGGCCACCCCGAACGCACCCACGTCGGGTGCGGCCATCACCTCGAGCCGCCGCGCGGTGTCGCGGTGGTGGGGAACCAGTCCGTCGGCCGCGTCCGCGAGCCCGTCGACGTGGAGCATCCCGGTCAACGCGAGGTCGGCCACGAGCACCAGCGCGGCCGCGACCGTAGGAGGGAACGCGAGGTCCGCGAGCCACCAGGCGCTCCCGACACCGAGGCCGATGAGCGCGCCGACAAGAGGAAACCAGTCGAACGTGATGCCGTTCGGCGGACCGCCGCCGACCGGCAACGGGGTCAGGAAGGCGATGGCGCGCCTCATGGGCGCTCGAGAGGGAGCACGCGGCCCGCCACCACGAGGAGGACGTCGTCCGCGATCTCGGCGACGGCGACGTTGAGCTCGCCGAGCGTGTCACGGAACCGCAGGCCTGCTGCGGTGCTGGGGTGGACGCCGAGGCCGACCTCGTCCGACACGAGCACCAACGGTCCCATCCGGGCGCGCAACGTCGCGACGAGGTCGTCGATGTCGACCGCGAGCTCGGGCTGGGCGCCGACCCACGTGCCGAGGGAGTCGACGAGCACGACGGCGTCGTCATCGAGGGAGCCGAGCGCGCCGACGAGATCGGCGCCCGCTTCCACCGTCGACCACGATGCCGGGCGACGGTTCTGATGGGCGCGGATGCGCGCCGCGAAGTCGGCGTCGCCCCGAGCGATCGCTGTCGCGATATAGGTGACCGCACCGTCGCCACCGGCGAGCGTGGAGGCGAGCCCCTCGGCGACGGCCGACTTGCCCGAGCGGGCGCCACCCAGCACGAGCGTGATCACCGCTCCGGGCCCAGCGCTGACGCGGCGCCGGATGCCACCGCGTCGTGGACGGCGCGCGCGAGCCGCGCGCCCCATCGCGAACGCGGACCGCCATAAGGCTCGACACCGCCCATCGGGCAGCAGACGACGATCGCATCCGACGCGGTTCCTGAGCCGGGCACGCCGGCCTCGCAGAGCGCCTGCGTCTTCGCCTCGGTGGCGGTGACGACCGCGTTGACCAACGCGGGATCGGCGAGCGGCGCGGGAACCCAACAGACGAGGTTGATCGTGCCCGGCGTCCACCGTGACCAGGCGCCGTCGGGCGCGGCCGCCCAGGTGGGCGTGGACACTCCGACCGTCGCCGCGCACTCGACACCTGCGTCCACGCCGACCTTCACGTCGAGCACGGGCACGGCAGTGAGCAGGCCCACGCCCCGACCCGCATCGAGACCGAGACCCTTGGCGATGACGGCAACGTCGGCGGCGGGGTCGTCGTCGTTGCCGTAGTCGAGGGCGACCTGGACGTTCACGATCCAGTCCCGAGGGCCGAGACCGCCGCCGAGCACCGCGCTCGCGATGGCGATCGTGTCGGCGGGCAGCCGCCAGGCGAGCGCGGGGCGAGTTGCACCGCCCCCGCCGGGATACGACCGCCGGTCGGGCTCGAGCAGCACGCTCAATAGTCGATCCCCTTCTTGGCGATGACGCCGGCGTCGTAGGCGTGCTTGATCTTGCGCATCTCGGTGACGGTGTCGGCCACGTCGACGAGCGCGGGCGGGGCGTCGCGGCCGGTGCACACCACGTTCACGGCCGCGGGGCGCGCGGTGATCGCCTCCGCCACCTCGGCACCGTCGATCCAGCCCCAGTTGATCGGGTAGGTGATCTCGTCGAGGACGACCAGACGGTGGCGCCCGGCCGCGATGGTCGCCTGGGCGTGGGCCCAGGCCTCCCGGGCGACGGCGTGGTCGCGCGACAGGTCGTCGGAGTCCCACGTGAAGCCCTCGCCGATCGCCCACCACTCGACGCCCAGGCGATCGCGGCACACCGCCTCCTCGCCCACCCGCCACTCCCCCGACTTCACGAACTGCACGACGGCCACCTGCCAGTCGCGGGCGACGGCTCGCACCACGACACCGAACGCGGCCGTGGACTTGCCCTTGCCGTCACCGGTGTTGACGATCACGACGCTCGCGGCGCGCCGTCGCGCGGCCGGATGGTGGTGCTCGGTCGGAACCCCTTCAGTGTTGAAGGTCACCGAGCGCCGCCGCGAAGCGGTCGAGCAACGGCACGACGGTCGCTGCGGGAGCGGGCGGGAGACCGATCAGGAAGCGCCCGACGCCGAGCGACGCGAGGTGGTCGAGCTTGCCCGGGCTCGGCTCGGCCCCGATCACCGTCACCTGCACCGAAGCGGGATCGCGACCGGCGAGGTCGAACTCCTCACGCAGGCGAGCCAGGCCGTCGGAGAGCCCGCCGCCCCCGATCGGGATCCACCCGTCGGCGAACTCGGCGATGTGACGGAAGAGCGTGGGCCCGGCCGCGCCTCCGATGAGGACGGGTGGACGCGGCTGCTGCAACGGCTTGGGCCACGACCAGCTCGGCGCGAGGTGCACGTGCTCGCCGTCGAAACCGCCCTCGTCCTGCGTCCACAGGGCTTCCATGGCGAGCATCTTCTCCCGTACGACGGCGCGGCGTTTCCCGGGAGCCAGCCCGTGGTTCTCCATCTCGTCCTCGTTCCAGCCGTAGCCGATGCCGAACACGAACCGGCCGCCCGACAGGACGTCGATCGACGCGACCTCCTTCGCGAGGAGAATCGGGTCGCGCTGGCCCACGAGGCAGATCCCTGTCCCGAGCTGGAGCCGCTCCGTGACGACGGCCGCAGCTGTGAGCGCGAGGAAAGGGTCGTACGTGCGCGAGTACTCGTCGGGTAGCTCGCCCCCGCCCGGGTACGGCGTGCGCCGGGACGTGGGGATGTGCGTGTGCTCGGGGAGGAACAGCGCGTCGAAGCCCCGCGCCTCTGCCTCGCGCGCCAGCGCGTCGGGCCGAATGGCCAGATCGGTGGAGAACATCTGCACGCCGACGTCCACGTCTTCTCCTGTGCTCTCTGTTGAACCGCTAGTTCCAGGGCAACGCCCGCCGCACCGACCAGTAGATCTCGGGCGCCTCGGCCCACTCCGCGAGGACGTCTTCGGCGGTGCTGGTCCCGCCGGCGGCGCCGGCGGTGGTGGTCGCGGCCAGGTTGGCCCTCAGGTGCTCGACGGTAGCGGCTCCGCTCAGCACGACGTCGGCCCACGGGCGGCTCAGGGCCGCGGCGAGCGCGACCGTGCTCCCGTCAGCACCTTGTGCCAGGTCGGTCAGCCGCGCCCACGCGGGGGCGAACGCGGGGTCGCGGTTGCGCCCCGTGAGGCGCCCGTTGGCGAGCGCCTCCTTCACGATGACGAGCATCCCCTCGGCGTGGGCCTCGGCGAGGGCGGCACCCGCGGACTGCTCGAGGAGGTTCCACGTCGACTGCACCGACGCGAAGAGCCGCCGGCCGTCGCGCTCGATCTCGAGCGCCCTCCGCACGACGACCGCCTGATCGGGCCCGCTCGTCGTGAGACCGACGGTGAGGGAGCCGTCGTCGCGAAGCACCGCCAGCGCGTCGAGCACGTGCTCGTCGTCGAGCACGCCGCTCTCGAGCGTCGCCGAGTGCACCTGGTAGATGTCGAGGTGATCGCCGAGCAGCGCACGGCTCTCCGCCAGTTGACGCGTCAGCGTCGCGAGCGAGTGGTCCTTCACCTCGTGGCGCGCCGCCGTGACCGACCAGCCGGCCGTGTACGTGTACCCCCACTTGGACGAGACGGCGAGCGCGCCGGGCTCGCGTTTTCGTTGCGCGAGCCATGATGCGAGGAATGCTTCGGCGAGGCCGTACGACCGAGCCGCGTCGACGTGACGGATGCCCCCGACCCAGGCGGCGTCGAGGACGTCGTGGCACCGACGCTCCATGACCTGCTCGTCGTAGCGGCCGCCCAGGTCGTCGGCATGACCCAGGTTGACGTAGCCCGGCCGGCCGAGCGCGGCCAGGCCCAGGCCGAGGCTCAGCGGCCGCCCGCCGGTCTGCTCTCGACCAGCTCGGCGCGAATGCTCTCGCCACACTCGCGGCACACGTAGACCTGGTCCGCCCCGAAGCCGTGTCGCCAAGACGCCGGTGTGGTCCCATCGCAGACGGGGCAACGGATCATGGGTTCCGGCATCTCTTTCCCCTCCTTCGCTTCCCATCCCCCTCGTTCCCCGGTCGCCGGCCGAGGTTGCGAGGCCGCATGCGACCGTAGCGGCAACCGAACGGGTCCGAAACCCGCCGGGCCCGGCGTGTCCGACCCGCCCCACCGCCACGGTGGCGTCGGGCTTCGCGCTACGTGGCGACGATCGGAGTGCGGTACTCGGTGACGTGGCCTTTTCGATCGGGTTCCCGGCCGTCCGCTTGCACAGCGTGGCCGCCGCCCACCGATGTTGCGCCCAGGAGAACAGCCGACGAAGGTCGCGTGAACTCGGCCGCCCGGCCGAGATTGCAGCGCGTGGCGCCCGGCGCGGTGCGAGACCTGGGCTAGAACCGACCCGTGACGACGGTTGCGATCGTGGGCGGCGGCGTTGTGGGCACCATGCACGCGTGGATGGCCCGCCGCCGGGGCGTCGACGTCGTACAGCTGGATCGCGACGCGGAGCCGCGGCAGGCATCGGTGCGCAACTTCGGCCTCGTCTGGGTGAGCGGGCGGGCCCGGGGCGCGGAGCTGGCGCTCGCGCTGCGCTCCCGCGAGCTGTGGGAGGCGATCGGCGCCGAAGTGCCCGGTGTGGGCTTCCGGCCCAACGGCTCGCTCACCGTCGCCCTTCATCCCGCCGAGCTGGCGGTGATGGAGGAGATGGTTGCCCAGGCCGACGCTGCGGCCCGGGGGATGAAGCTGCTCGACCCGGTCGAGGTGGGCGCGGTCAACCCCGCCGTGCGCGGCGAGATCGAGGGGGCGCTCTTCTGCGAACGCGACGCGGTGCTCGAGCCCCGCCTCGCGCTGCCCGCCATCCGCGCCCACCTCCATGCGCGCGGCGGGTACCGGTTCCTTCCGAACCGCAACGTGGTCGGCATCGACGGCACCGAGGTCGTCGACCACACGGGCGAGCGCCATCGAGCAGATGTCGTGGTGCTGGCGACGGGCGACGCCTACGACGGCGTGGCCGCCCGACACCTGACCGGCGCGCCCCTCCGGCGCTGCCGTCTCCAGATGTGCCAGACCGCCCGCTTCCAACCGGCCCTCGCCACGTCGATCGCCGACGGCGAGTCGCTGCGCTACTACCCCGCCTTCCAGCTGCCTTCGCTCGCGGGGCTCCACCCACCGGTCGAGATCGTGGCGCGTCACCACATGCAGCTCCTGCTCGTGCAGCGCGCCAACGGCGAGCTCACCATCGGAGACACCCACGCCTACGACGAGCCGTTCGACTTCGCGGTCCAGGAAGAGGCGTACGCCTACCTGCTGGCGCGGGCGGAACGCATCCTGGGCGCGCCGCTGCCCCCGGTCCGGCGGCGGTGGGCCGGGGTGTACTCGCAGTCCACCGACGACCGGGTCGTCCACCGCGCCGGCCTCGTCGATGGCGTGCCCGGCGACAACGTGGTCATCGTCACCGGGCTCGGCGGCCGGGGAATGACGCTCGCGCCGGCGGTTGCCGAGGAGACCTTCGCCGGGCTCGACGCGTGATCCGCCTGGCGGTGCTCGACATGGCCGGCACCACGGTGAGCGACGACGGCGCGGTCGAGCGAGCGTTCATCGACGCAGTGTCATCGCAGCTCGGCGACGGCACCGAGCGGGCGCTCGAGTACGTGCGCGCGACCATGGGTCAGTCGAAGATCGTCGTGTTCCGGTCGCTGTTCGACGGCGACGAGGAAGCGGCGCGGGCGGCGAACCGCCGCTTCGAGCGGGCGTTCGACGCGGCAGTCGACCGCGGCGAGATCGGGCCGATCGCGGGAGCGGAGACGGCGCTGGCCGACCTCCGCGCGGCCGGCGTCCGCCTGTGCCTCGCCACCGGCTTCAGCGCGTCGACGCGCGACCGCATCATCGACGCGCTGGGCTGGCGGGGCTCGATCGACCTCGCGCTCTCGCCCGAGGACGCGGGCCGCGGCCGCCCGTACCCGGACATGATCCTCAGCGCACTGCTCCGTCTCGGCGTCGACGACGTGCGCGACGTCGCCGTCGCGGGCGACACGACGAGCGATCTCCTCGCCGGGACCCGAGCGGGCGCCGGCGTGGTGGCGGGCGTGTTGAGCGGCGCGCACGATCGCGCCGAGCTCGAGCGGGCGCCCCACACCCACATCATCGACAGCGTCGCAGAGCTCCCGGCGATCCTCACCGGCTGACGCCGGGGCGGCGACTCAGAGCCCCGAGCGCCGGGCGCCGCCGAAACGACGCGACCACCAGTGCGGGTCGCGCGCGTGAGCGTGGAAGTGATCGGGGATCTGGCGCATCACCGCGTCGACGTGGTAGCCGTCGGCTCCGAACCGCGCCGTCGCCACCACATGGAGTCGGCCGAGCATGTGCTCGCGATCGGCGGGCGGCGGCTCGGGGCCGTGCTGCTTCCAGACCACCATCGGCACGTCGCAGATCTCGCAGTCCGCCACCCAGCACACGTCGTCCTCGTGGTGCCAGGGGGTGATGCGCGCCGCTTCGCAGAGCTCGCACGCCACGCGGTTCGTCAACCTCGCCCGCGGTCGATCCCGGCACGGAGCTCGGACACGAACGCCGCCGCGCCCTCGGGGCCGGCACCCTCGAGCAACCGTCGCACGAGCGCGCTGCCCACGATGACGCCGTCGGCCTCCTCGCACGCCTCGATCGCCTGCTCGGCCGTGGACACGCCGACGCCGACGAGGACGGGCTTGTCGGTGATCGCCTTCAAGCGCTTGGCGATGACGGACGCGCTCGCCGAGAGCGAATCGCGCTCACCGGTGACACCCAGCACCCCCACCGCGTACACCCAGCCGTGCGAGTGCTCGCAGATGCGCGCGAGGCGATCGTCGGGCGTGGTCGGTGCGGCGAGGAGGATCGTCTCGACGCCGGCGCGCGCGGCGGTCGGACCCCAGTCGCCGAGCTCGTCGACCGGGAGGTCGGGCAGGATGGCGCCGGTGACACCGTTGGCCGTGAGCGTGCGCGCGAAGCGCTCGTGCCCGGCGTGGAACACGATGTTGTACGCGGTCATCACCGCGAGCGGCACCCCCGCGTCGACAGCCCCGAGCGCTCCGACGACGCCCACGGGCGTCGCCCCCAGCTCGAGCGCCTGACGCGTCGCCTCCTGGACCACGGGGCCGTCCATCAGGGGATCGGAGAACGGGATGCCGATCTCGATGGCATCGGCGCCGGCCGCGGCCACGGCGCGGACCACGTCGACCCAGTCGCGCCCGAGACCGCCGGTCACGTACGGCACCAGGAGCTTGTGTCCCGCGTCGCGGCGGGCCCGCAGCGTCGACTCGATCGTCACCGCGTCACCTCGGGCGCAGCAGGCTCATGACCTGCTCGGCATCCTTGTCGCCGCGACCCGACATGGTGAGGAGCACCGTGGACCCGGCGGGGACGGTGCCGGCGCGCGCGGCGCGCACGAGCCAGGCGACCGCGTGGGCCGGCTCGAGGGCGGGAATGATGCCCTCGGTGCGCGCCAGCAGCTGGAGCGCGTCGAGCACCTCCTGGTCGCCCGCCGACTCGTACGTCGCCCGGCCCGACGCCGCGAGGTGCGCGTGCTCGGGACCGACACCCGGGTAGTCGAGACCGGCAGAGATCGAGTGCGCCTCGAGCACCTGGCCGTGCTCGTCCTGGAGGAGGAACGACTTCGAGCCGTGCACGACGCCCGGCACGCCCCGCCCGACGGCCGCACCACCGGCGGCCTCGACGCCCACCAGGCGCGCGCCGGTGTCGACGAAGCCCGCGAAGGTGCCCGCGGCGTTGGAGCCTCCCCCCACGCACGCGACGACGTAGTCGGGGTCGGCGCCGTCGAGGATGGCGCGGCACTGCGCGTGCGCCTCCTCGCCCACCACGCGCTGCAGCTCGCGCACCATCCACGGGTACGGGTGCGGGCCCATCACCGATCCGAGGCAGTAGTACGTGGTCTCGACGCTCGCCAGCCAGTCGCGCATGGCGTCGTTGATCGCGTCCTTCAGCGTGCGGCTGCCCGACGAGACCGGCACGACCTCCGCGCCCAGGAGCTTCATGCGGAAGACGTTCAGCTCCTGGCGATGGATGTCGACCTCGCCCATGTAGACGACGCACTCGAGCCCGAAGAGGGCGCACGCGGTGGCGGTGGCGACCCCGTGCTGGCCCGCGCCCGTCTCCGCGATGACACGCGGCTTTCCCATGCGCCGGGCGAGGAGCGTCTGCCCGATCACGTTGTTGATCTTGTGCGACCCGGTGTGCGTGAGGTCTTCGCGCTTCAACAGCACGCGCACGCCGAGCTGCTCGGAGAGGCGCCGGCACTCGGTGACCGGCGTGGGCCGGCCCGCGTAGTCGCGCAGGACGGTGGCGTAGCTCTCGCGGAAGGACGCATCGCCCCACGCCGACCGGAACGCCTTCTCCAGCTCGATGTACGCAGGCACGAGCGCCTCGGGCAGGAACCGTCCGCCGAAGTCGCCGAAGCGCCCTTCGGGCGTCGGCTCGGCCATGAGATCGGAGGGCGTCACAGGTCGAGCTCTTCCTGCCAGTCGAAGGGACCTTCGCGGACGCTCGTGTGCGGTGGCGTGGCCGCGGCGCGGGCGGTGGCGACGAACGCGCGCAGCTTGCGCGGGTCCTTGCGGCCGGGCTCGGACTCGACACCGGTGGCGACGTCGACACCCCACGGATGGACGGCGGCAATGGCGTCGCCCACGTTCTCGGGCGTCAGACCGCCGGCCAGGATCAGGCGGAGACCGTCGGGGGCGCCCTCCGCCAGCTTCCAGTCGAACACCTGACCGGAGCCGGGCGTGGGCGCGTCGAGCAGCACCGCGTCGGCGCCGTAGTCGGCCGCCCCCTCGATGGCGGGATCACCGGTCGCGAACGCCTGGATGAGCACGGGGATCCGGTGGCGCACCCATCGCGCCTGTTCTGGCGTCTCACGGCCGTGCAGCTGCGCACCCTTGAGGCCCACCTTGTTGACGATCTCGACGACACGCGCGGGGGACTCGTTGCGGAAGACGCCGATGGTGATGATCTCCGGTGGCAGGCGCTTGACGATGTCGGCCACCAGCGCGGGCGAGATCTGCCGCGGCGAGGGGGCGAAGACGAAGCCGACGGCGTCGGCGTCCATGGCCACCGCCAGCAGCGCGTCCTCCTCGCTCGTGGTGCCGCACACCTTGACGAACACGGTCGAACGCTACCGGACGACCCGGTCAAGCCAGGTCGTACGCGCGGTAGGCGACCGTGACGGTGGCGGGTTGGGGCCGGTCGAGGGAGCCCAACCGTTCGAGCGCCCATGCCCGCACCTCCGCTCCGGCGCGGTGCCGCGTGGCGTCGTCGAGCGCCCAGGTCCAGCTGAAGACGTTGTCCTCCAGCCGCGCGATGAACCGGTCGGGGCTGATCGTGCGCTCCTCGACAACGGGCTCGAGCAGACGCAGACGGGCGCCGTGTGCTGCCATCTCCACGTCGAGCCGCTCTGGACCGGCGATGAGGCCGGGATGCCGGCGCTCGATGCCGGTCGCCCGCTCGAACCGCTCGTTGATCTCCTTTGCCACCCCGCCTCCGGTGTTGCCCATCTCGACGAGGACCACGCCGCCCGGTCGCACCACGCGCACGAGCTCGGCGACGGCAGCGGCCCAACCGGGCACGAGGTGGAGCAGGTGCACGACATATGCCCCACCGAACGCGCCGGCGGGGAACGGCAGCCGGGTCGCGTCTCCCCGCACGAGCGGCACGCGCCCGCCGGCCCCTCGCGTCTGACTGTCGCGCTTGGCGACCAGCTCGCACAGCATCGGCTCCGACAGGTCGAGGCCGGTCACGTCGACGCCCGCGGCGGCGAGCGGCAGCGCCATCCGCCCGGTGCCGACGCCGGGCTCGAGCACCGGGCCTCTGCCCGCCAGCTCACGCGCGAGACGGGCCACCACGGCGTCCATCGTCGCCGGCGCGAGCGCGCGTGTGCGGTCGTAGAACGCGGCGGCGCGGTCGAAGACGACCGAGTCGTTGCCCACTGCGTCAGGTGCTCGCGTCGAGGCGGCCGTTCAGGAAGTCGTCGTAGGCCTGCAGGTCGAGCAGGCCGTGACCCGAGTAGTTGAAGAGGATCACCCGCTCCGCACTCTCCTCCTTGGCGAGCAGCGCCTCGTCGATGACCGCGCAGATGGCGTGGCTGGTCTCGGGCGCGGGCACCGATCCCTGGGTGCGGGCGAACTGCACGGCGGCCTCGAACACCTTGCCCTGCGGGTACGCCACCGCCTCCATGCGCCCCGCCTGCACCAGGTTGCTGATGATCGGCGCGTCGCCGTGATACCGCAGCCCACCCGCGTGGATGGGGGGCGGGATGAAGTCGTGACCCAGGGTGTACATCGGCAGCAGCGGCGTCATGCCCGCCACGTCGCCGAAGTCGTAGTCGAAGCGGCCCGACGTGAGCGTGGCGCACGAGGACGGCTCGACCGCCATGACGCGCACGCCGTCGTCGGGCACGAACGGAAGGGAGATGCCGCCGAGGTTGGAACCGCCACCGCACGACGCGATCACGACGTCCGGCCGTTCCTCGCCCGCGGCCGCCAGCTGCTCCTTGGCCTCGAGGCCGATCACGGTCTGGTGCAGCAGCACGTGGTTGAGCACCGACCCCAGCGAGTAGTGCGAGTCGTCGCGCGCCGCGGCATCGCGCACCGCGTCGCTGATCGCCGACCCGAGCGAGCCCGGGTGCTCGTCGTCGTCGACGGGCGACGGCACCACCGATGCGCCCCAGAGCTCCATGAGCACCCGCCGGTAGGGCTTCTGGTGGTACGAGGCGCGCACCATGTACACCTTGCACTCGAGGCCGAAGAGCTGCGACGCGAACGCGAGCGCGCTGCCCCACTGGCCCGCACCGGTCTCGGTGGTGAGCCGGGTGACGCCCTCGGCGCGGTTGAAGAACGCCTGCGGCACCGCGGTGTTGGGCTTGTGCGAGCCCGCGGGCGAGACCGACTCGTCCTTGTAGTAGATGCGCGCGGGCGTGCCCAGCGCCTGCTCGAGCCGGCGGGCCCGCACGAGGGGCGTCGGCCGCCAGAGGCGCAGCACGTCGAGCACCTCACCCGGGACGTCGATCCACGGCTCGGCCGAGACCTCCTGGGCGATCAGCGCCATCGGGAACAACGGCGCCAGGTCGTCCGGGCCGACGGGCTCCTTGGTGCCAGGGTGTAGCGGTGGCTGCAGCGGGGTCGGCAGGTGCGGGATCACGTTGAACCAGGCAGCGGGGACACGTTCGGGTGGCAGGGTCCAGCGCATCAGGACGCTCCTCTCAGCATCTGTCGGACAGCGGCGGTGGGGTCGGGCGAGGTCACGAGCGACTCTCCGACGAGGACCGCGTCGTAGCCGGCCGCGAACAGGCGCGTCACGTCGCTGCCGTCGCGGATGCCCGACTCGGCGACGGTGACGACGCCGTCGGGTATGTGCTCGCGCAGCCGGGCCGCGAGCCGGTCGTCGACCACGAACGTGGTGAGGTCGCGCTGGTTCACGCCGATGAGGTCGGCGCCGGCGGCGAGCGCGCGTTCGAGCTCGTGCTCCGTGTGCACCTCGACGAGCGTGGCGAGCCCGAGCCCGCGCGCCACCGCGCCGAAGCGGGACAGCTCGTCATCGCTCAACGCAGCTGCGATCAACAGCACCGCGTCGGCCCCCATGATGCGGGCGTCGCAGACGTCGCGCTCGGACACCGTGAAGTCCTTGCGGAGGACGGGTACCTCGCATGCCGCGCGCGCCTCGCCCAGGTCGGTCGGCAGCGCACCGAAGAACTCCGCGTCGGTCAATACCGAGAGGCAGGCGGCGCCGCCCGCCTCGTACGCCTTTGCGAGCACGCCGGGCACGAGGTCGGGGGCAAGCTCACCCTTCGACGGAGAGCGGCGCTTCACCTCGGCGATCAGGGCGTGCCCACGCGCGAGCGCGTCGCGAAAGGGCCGGGGGGGCGGGAGCAGGCGCGCATCGGCCACGAGCGCGTCGAAGGAGCGGGCGTCGGCGGCGGCGGCCTGGCGGTGGGCCGCCACGATGTCGTCGAGAATGCTCAGCCGGGGCTCACACTTTCCTCACACGGGTAGCGCGACGATATCCGTCTGATGGGCGGGCAACCGACGGGCAGGCGAACCGATGGCCAGAGAAGCGCGGCGGGCACCATCGTCGTCGTCGAGGACGACCAGAACATCGCGGATCTCGTCGAGCTCTATCTGCGCGAGGAGGGCTTCCGGGTCGTCCAGGCCCGCGACGGCGAGGCGGGCCTGCGCGCGGTGCGCGACCAGCGGCCGCGGCTCGTCATCCTCGACGTGGGCTTGCCCGGCGAGGTCGACGGGCTGGCCGTCTGCCGCAAGCTCCGCTCCGACGGCGGGCTCCCCGTGCTGATGCTCACCGCGCGCGACGGTGAGATCGACCGTGTGCTCGGGCTCGAGATGGGCGCCGACGACTACGTCACCAAGCCGTTCTCGCCGCGCGAGCTCGTGGCCCGGGTACGCGCCATCCTGCGCCGCTCCGAAGCGCCCGTGCGCGAGCGAGCCGAGATCGTGGTGGGCACCGTCGAGGTCGACGCCGCCCGGCGCGAGGTACGGGTGCACGGTCAGGTCGTTGCGCTCGCCACGCGCGAGTTCGACCTGTTGAAGTTCCTCGCGGAGAACTCCGGGCTCGCGCTCACGCGCCAGCAGCTCCTCGATGGTGTCTGGGGACCCGACTGGTACGGCGACGAGCGCACGGTCGACGTGCACGTGCGGCAGTTGCGCAAGAAGCTCGGCGAGGCGCTGCCGCTCTCCACCGTGTGGGGTGTCGGCTATCGCCTCGACTGAGCGCGCCTGCATCGAGCCAACATGACCCGGCGACTCACCGTCGCCATCGTCGGGATGATCGCGGGTGCGCTGCTGCTGGCGGGCGTGGGAACGCTCGTGCTGACCCAGCTCGGGGCGCGCCGGGAGACCCGCCGTGACCTCGAGCAGCGGGTGGTCGACGTCGCGACCAGCCTGCAGGGGACGCGCCGTCCCGCGGTCACCCAGCTCCTCCGGCGCGCGCTCCGTCTCCAGGGAGCCGAGGTCGTCACGTTCGGAGCCCTGGGCAACCGCGCCACCGCGCTGCCCGCGGGTGTCACCGACAGCGACCTGGACCTGGAGGCGCTGCTCGCCGGTCGTGTGGTCTCGGGCGCGCACGGCAACCTCGTCTTCGCCGCGGCACGCGTCCCCTCCACCCGTCCGGGGGCGCGCGTCGTGGTCCTCACGCGTAAGCCCGACACCGGGCTCCGCTCGGGCGGGCGGTGGTTCGCGCTGGCCGCCATCGTGACCCTGGGCGCAGCCGTCGCGGTTGCCTCGGTGTTGGGCTCTCGTCTCACCCGCCCACTCCGCGATGCGCAGCGGGCCACCCGCCGGATCGCGGCGGGCGATCTGTCCGCGCGCCTTCCGGAGCCTCGCGGCGACGACGAGCTGGCGACGCTGACACGGTCGATCAACTCGATGGCCGAGACCCTCGAGCGCTCGCGTGGGCTCGAGCGGCAGTTTCTGCTCGCGGTGTCGCACGACCTCCGCACCCCGCTCACCTCGATCCGGGGCTTCGCCGAGGCCATCGCCGAGGGCAAGGCGCCCGACAACGCGCAGGCTGCGGCCGTGATCACCGCCGAGTCGCGTCGCCTCGAGCGCCTGGTGCGCGACCTGCTCGAGCTGGCCAAGCTCGATGCGCGGCGCTTCTCGCTCGACGTGCGTGCCACCGATGTGGCCGAGGTGGTGACCGAGACGGCCGAGGGCTTCCGCCCCGCGGCCGACGACGCGCACGTGCAGCTCGACGTGGTGACGAACGGCCACGGCGCCCTGCTGGCCACCGCCGATCCCGACCGGCTGGCACAGGTCGTCGCCAACCTGGTCGAGAACGCGCTGAAGTTCGCATCGGCCGCGATCACCGTGGGCGCGGCGCGCGCCGACGGCGCGGTCGTGTTGTGGGTGGCCGACGACGGCCCCGGGATCCCCGCGGACGATCTGCCCCGCGTGTTCGAACGCTTCTTCACGTCGACGCGCACGCCCGCCCGACAGGTGGGGTCGGGCCTCGGTCTCTCGATCGTCCGCGAGCTGGTCGACGCCATGGGTGCGACCGTTCGCGCCGAGCCCGCCGACGGTCACGGAGCCCGCATGGTGGTGGTCCTCAAGCCCTGGGCGCGTGCCTGAGGGAACGACCGAGCGACCACTAGCGTCGCGCCGATGGACGAGCCCGACGCCGCGACCGATACCGCCGCCACGGCAATGGCGCACGACCAGATGCCGTTCGCGAAGGAGCTCGGCCTCGAGATCGTCTCGGCCAGACCGGAGGAGGTGCGGGCCCGCGCCGCGTGGTCTCCGGAGCGCTGCACGACGGCCGGGATGTTGCACGGAGGCTTCCTCATGGCCGCAGCCGACTCGATGGGCGCGGTCTGCGCGGCGCTGAACCTCCCGCCCGGCGCCGGCACGGCCACCATCGAGTCGAAGACGAACTTCTTCCGCGCCGTCCGGGCCGGGCGGATCTGGATCACGAGCGCGCCCGTGCACGTCGGCCGCACGACGATCGTCGTGCAGACCGACGTGACGGAAGACCGCGGCAAGCTCGTCAGTCGGTCGACGCAGACGCAGGCGGTCATCGTCGCCTGACCGGCTGGGCGACGACCCCTACGCGGGCGGGACCGGGGGCTGCGGCGGGGGCGGCGGCTCGACGCAGTCCCCCACGTGAATGGGCTGCGGTGAGCCGTTCTGGAGGTTGACGAACAGGCCCGATGGTCCCGGCGACCGGCACAGGACGGTCCAGGCCACGCGTCCGTCGGCGTCGGTGGGCAACGGGCTCATGTTCGAGATGAGAAAGTTCGGCGCGACCAGCTGGACCAGCAGGTTCGGGATCGGCGTGCTCCGCACGATTCCCTCGGCGTCGACCGACGCGGTGCTCACCGCGACGACGAGGTTGGAGTTCGCGCCGAGCATCGGAGGATCAGGCGCCATCGAAGCGGTCACCGCCGGTGCCCCGAAGCGATCGAGCGTGAGCGGGACCGACTTGGCCTGGCCGGCCTCGAGGAACACGGTCGTGGGATTCACGTCGGCCAGGTCGGGCGCCCGCCACGCACGCGCCCGCCACCGGCCACCCACCAGCCGACCGGTGCGCCACTTGCCGGTGGCGTCGGTGAAGATGTCGCCCTTGAAGACGACCGCGTCGTCCTGCAGTCGCTCGACGCGCACCGTGGCCAGGGGCACGGGGCCGTCGGGCCCCACGACCGTCCCGGACAGGCGGGCGCGGCCCGGGCCCTGGTTCACGGTGGTCGTGGTCTTGGTCGCGACGGCGCCGAGCGGCACCGTGCTGTAGTCGATCACCGTCGTGCTGGTGGTCGGCACCGTCGGCGGCACGCGTGGCAGCGCCTCTTCCCTGGTCTTGGCGCATGCGACGACACCGGCCGCAACCACGAGCAGTGACACGAGGAGCCGATGCCGCACCCCGTCACGATACGAGGGGCAGTCCCTCGAGTCGCGCACGGGCGTCGCCGCCCTCCCGCTCGCCGCCGTCCCATCGAATCGCGGCAGCGGCCGGCGGAGCGACGTCGCGCTTCACGTACGCGAGTGCGACCGCGCCACCGCCGGGCGACGGGGCCACGCTCGTCAGCGTGCCGGCCGCGGCGCCGTCGACCTCGACCGTGGCTCCTTCCGGCGGGATGGCGCCCGTGTCCGTCACCACACCGCGCAGCAGCCGCGGCACGCGCCCGCCGCGCGAGTCGATCCGGGCGACCAGTTCCTGGCCCGTGAAGCAGCCCTTGGTGAAGCTGACGGCCCGGTCGATCACGTGCTGACCCGCCTCGGCCGGGATCGTGCGCTCGGTCAGCTCGTGGCCCATCGCCGGTACGCCGGCCTCGATGCGTACGACCTCGTAGGCGTCGCGCGCACAGAGCCGCACTCCCTCGGGCACGGCCGGATCGGGGCCGAGCCGGTCGACGCCGGGCAACCCGGGCCAGTCGGTGGGCAGGCCGTCGCTCGCGACCTCGTGGGCGCGCGGCCCCCGCAGCGCGAGGCAGCGCCAGTCGAGCGCCTCGATGTCCGCCTTGGTGCGCAGCTTGAACCGGAGGAGGCGGGCGAGCACTGCGTCGCCGAAGCCGCCGTCGACGTCGAGCGTGAAACGGTCGGGCGCGTGGCGCACGACACGCACGAGCGCGTCGACCTTGCCCTGCGGTTGCAGGAGGAACGACCACGCCGAGGACGCGGGCGCGATCGCTGCCACGTCCTGGCTCAGCTGGCCCTGCAGGTACGCCTCGGCCTCAGGGCCGGCGACCTGCACGAAGTCGCGCGGGAGCCACACGGCCCCCACGTCGTGTCGGAGCGCGTGGTAGTCCGCCTTCGCCTCATCCATCGCGCACCCGCCCCATGCGCCGCGCCGCGGGGACCGCCGCCAGCAGCGCGGCGGCCTTGTTGCGACACTCCTCGTCCTCTGCCTCGGGATCGCTGTCGGCCACGATGCCCGCGCCCGCCTGCACCGACGCCCGCCCGGCCGCGGTGACGAACATCGTGCGGATCGCGATCGCGGTGTCGAGGTTGCCGGAGAAGTCGAAGTAGCCCACCACGCCGGCATACGGGCCGCGCTTGGTCGGCTCGAGGTCGTCGATGATCTCCATCGCCCGGACCTTGGGGGCACCCGAAACGGTTCCCGCGGGCAGCGTGGCCCGGAGGACGTCGATCGGGCCCTTGGTCTCGACCAGCTCTCCGGACACCTGTGAGGTGAGGTGCATCACGTGGCTGTAACGCTCGAGCGTCATCATCTCGTCCACCCGTTCGGTGCCGAACCGCACGACCCGACCGACGTCGTTGCGCGCCAGGTCGAGGAGCATGATGTGCTCCGCCAGCTCCTTCGGGTGCTCGCTGAGCTCACCCGCGAGGCGTCGGTCCTCTGCGTCGGTGCGGCCCCGTCGCCGGGTGCCTGCGATGGGACGGGAGATCACCTTGCCCTCGAGCAGCTGCACCATCGGCTCGGGCGACGAGCCCACGACCGTCACCTCGGGATGTCGGAAGAAGTACATGTAGGGGCTGGGGTTGACCTGACGGAGCACCCGGTACACGTCGAACGGCTCGGCATCGAGGCCGCCTTCGAGGTCGAAGCGCTGCGACAGCACCACCTGGAAGATGTCGCCCGCCAGGATGTGCTCCTTGGCCACCTCGACCGCGTCGCAGTAGGGGCGCGAGCCCATCGCCGACCGCACGGTCGGCAGCGGATCGTCGACGCGGGGCGGCTCGACCACGGGCTCCGCGAGTGGGCGGGCGCCGTCGGCGGCCAGTGCGTCGAGCCGGCGGGCCGCGTCGTCGTATGCCCGGTCGAGCGCGGCGTCGTCCGCGGCCGGTCGCCCATCGCCGCCGTCGGGCACCATCACGTTCTCGATGAGCGTGACCCGCTGGCGCCAGTGGTCGAACGCCGCGAGCTGGCCGATCACCGAGAGCACCGCGTCGGGGAAGCCGAGGTCGTCGGGCGGGACGTGGGGCAGGTGCTCGACCTCGCGCACGACGTCGTAGCCGATGTAACCCACCACGCCGCCGTGCAGCGGCGGCAGATCGGGCAGTGACGGCGAGCGGTACAGGCGGAGGAGCTCCTCGACCGCCCGCAGCACGCCGCGATCGCGCGGAACGCGCTCCGGCAAGGTGCCCTCGACGGAGAGACGACCGCCCCGCGCGACCATCGTGGCCGACGGGTTGCGGCCCACGAACGAGAACCGCGACCACCGCTCGCCGTGCTCGACCGATTCGAAGAGGAAGCCGGGCCCGTCGCCCACGAGGCGCAGGAACGCGGCAACGGGTGTGACGAGGTCGGCCAGCACCTCACGCCACACGGGCACGACCGTGTACTTGCGCGCTAGGACCCGGAAGTCGTCGCGCGACGGACTAGTGGTCGTCACGCGTCTCGGAGGCCGGTGTCGCGAGGGCCGGCAGCTCGAAAGCACGGAAGAAGCAGGTGCGCTCACCGGTGTGGCACGCACCGCGGCCGTCCTGCTCGACGACGAAGAGCAGCGCGTCGCCGTCGCAGTCGTAGTAGGCCCGCCGCAGCCACTGACGATCACCGGACGTGTCGCCCTTCACCCAGCGCTCCTGGCGCGACCGGCTCCAGTACGTCATGCGCCCCGTCTCGAGCGTGGCGCGCAGCGTGGCCTCGTTCATCCAGGCCATCATGAGCACCTTGCCGGTGCCGTCCTCCTGCACGATGGCGGGGACGAGGCCGTCGGCGTTGAACGCGACCTCGGCGATGTCTTCCTCGAGCACGATGGCGATGGTAGTGGCGGCCGAGGCGTTGCCCGGCGGGATTGTCGCCGTCGCCGTCAGAGATAGAGCCCGGTGCCGCCGTCCATGCGTTCGGAGGCGACGGCATGGATGTCGCGCTCGCGCAGGATCAGGTACTCCTCGCCGCGGACCTCGACCTCGTAGCGGTCCTCGGGGTTGAACAGCACCGAGTCGCCCGGCTCGAGGTTCCGCACGTGGGGCCCCACGGCGACGACCTCGGCCCACGCGAGGCGCTTCGACACCTGGGCGGTGGCCGGGATCAAGATGCCACCGCGCGACTTCCGCTCGCCTTCGGCCGACGGGATCTGCACGAGGATCCGGTCGTTGACCATCTTGATGGGCTGCTTCTCGGCCGCCTCGCTCATGACCTCGACGGTACCGTTCGCAGCTGATGGCCATCGAAACCGTCCAGCTGCAGACCGCCGACGGGCTCACGCTGGAGGGTGAGCTGCAGGTCCCCGACGGCGCGCACGCCGCGGTCGTGCTCGCCCATCCACACCCCCTCCACGGCGGGAACATGCGCTCGATCGTGATCGGCGCGCTGTTCGCGGGCCTACCGGCGGCCGGTGTGGCTGCCCTGCGCTTCAACTTCCGTGGCGTCGGCGCGTCGGAGGGCACGCACGACAACGGCCGGGCCGAGCGCCTCGACGTGGTCGCCGGGCTGGACGCCCTGGAGGGGCTCGGACTTGATCTACCGCTGGTGCTCGGGGGTTGGTCGTTCGGCGCCGACACGTCGCTCGCGGTCTACGACGCGCGCCACGCCGGCTGGTTCGCGGTCGCGCCGCCGTTGCGCCACGCCGAGCACGTGGCGGCCGCGACCGACCCCCGCCCGACACTGCTCCTGGTGCCGGAGCGCGACCAGTTCCGCTCGCCCGAGTCCGCGGCCGAGGTGGTCGCGTCGTGGACGAACACCCGAATCCAGGTCGTGCCGGGCGCGGACCACTTCCTGGTGGGCCGCACCGACCGCGTGGTGGAGCTCGCGGTCGAGTTCATCAACCACTTCTTGTCGTAGACAAGAAGCGACCTCAGGACGTCAGGCCGGGCGGACGACGAGGCCGCGCGACGTCAGGTGCTCCTTGGCGGCGCGCACGGTGTGCTCGCCGAAATGGAAGATCGATGCGGCGAGCACCGCGTCGGCGCCGCCCTCGAGCGCGCCCTCGGCCAGGTGCTCGAGCGTGCCGACGCCGCCGCTCGCGATGACGGGAACACCGACCGCGTCGACGACCGCGCGGGTGAGCTCGAGGTCGAAGCCGTCGCGCGTCCCGTCGCGGTCCATCGACGTGAGCAGGATCTCGCCCGCTCCGCGCCGCTCGCACTCGGCGGCCCATCGCACTGCGTCGAGCTCGGTGGGGTTGCGCCCGCCGTGGGTGTAGACGCCGAAGCCTCCGGCGGGCCGCCGGCGGGCGTCGATGGCCACGACGACGCACTGGGCACCGAACTCCCTCGCCGTCGCGGTGATGAGCGCCGGGTCCGCGATGGCGGCCGTGTTGACCGCCACCTTGTCGGCGCCGGCGCGGAGCAGGCGCCGGGCGTCGTCGACCGTGCGCACGCCTCCACCGACGGTGAACGGGATGAACACCTGCTCGGCGGTGCGCCGGGCGACGTCGACGATGGTGTCGCGCGCGTCCGACGACGCGGTGATGTCGAGGAACACGACCTCGTCGGCACCTTCGGTGTCGTAGCGGGCGGCGAGCTCGACAGGATCACCCGCGTCGACGAGGTTCACGAAGTTGACGCCCTTGACGACGCGCCCCGCGTCGACGTCGAGGCAGGGGATCACCCGGGTGCTCCTCACACCGACCTGCCATCGACCGAGCGCAGCGCGGCGACGGCCTCCTGCACGGTGAACGCGCCCTCGTAGAGGGCCCGACCCACGATGACACCCGAGACGCCCGTGCCGCCGAGGGCGCGCAGGTCGTCGAGCGAGCCCACACCGCCCGACGCGATCACGGGCAGGTGGGTGGTGCGCACGACCGCGCGCAACCCGTCGACGTCGGTGCCCGCGAGCATGCCGTCGCGCCCGATGTCGGTGACGACCACCGCGGCCGCGCCGGTCGCCGCGAGTGCAGTCACGAGGTCGAGGAGCCGCGCCCCCGAGCCCTCGACCCAGCCGCGCACGCGCACCTCGCCGTCGCGGTGGTCGAGGCCGACGGCCACGCGGCCGGGGTGACGCGCGCCCAGTCGCCCGACGAGGTCGGGGTCCTCGACCGCCGCGGTGCCGATCACGACCCGGCGCACACCCGCGTCGAGGAGCGCCTCCGCGGCGGCATCGTCGCGCACCCCGCCGCCACACTGGACCGGCGTCTGCACGGAGGCCGCGATCGAAGCGACCAACTCGCGGTTGTGGCCCGTGCCCCGCGCCGCGTCGAGGTCGACCACGTGGATCCACGGGGCGCCCGCGGCCTCGTAGTCCTTGGCGACCGCGACCGGGTCGTCGCGATAGGCGGTCTCGCGCCCGAAGTCGCCCTGGACCAGGTTCACCACGCGTCCGCCGCGCAGGTCGATGGCCGGGTAGAGGTCCATCAGAAGCGGCGGGCGCGTTCGCACACAGCCACGAAGTTGCGCAGCAGGTGCAGCCCGGCCGACCCCGACTTCTCGGGGTGGAACTGCGTCGCCCACACGTTGTCCCGCTCGACCGCGGCGACGACCGGACCGCCGTAGTCGCACGTGGCCACCACGTCCGCGCCGATCTCCGGCGCGTAGGAGTGGACGAAGTACATCCACATCGGGTCATCGAGCTCCGCGAGCATCCGCGCCGCGCCGTCGTGCTCGAGCACGTTCCACTGCATCTGGGGCCGCTTCACGGTGTCGGGAAGCAGTCGAACCGACCCCTCGAGCACACCGAGGCCGGCAACTCCGGGGTCCTCGTCGGACGCGGCGTACAGCAACTGCATGCCGATGCACACGCCGAGGAAGGGGCGGCCCGAGTCGACGGCGCGCCACGCCAGCTCGTCGAGCCCGGTGGCGTGAAGCGCCTCCATGCAGCGCCCGAACGCGCCGACGCCCGGCAGCACGACCCCGTCGGCCGCTCCGATCGTGGCGGGGTCGTCGGTGAGGACCGCGTCGGCGCCCACCCGCTCCAGCGCCTTCTGGGCCGAGCGCAGGTTGCCGATCCCGTAGTCGAGGACCGCGATCACAGCGTGCCCTTGGTGGAGGGCACCCCCCCGCCTTCGATGCGCACGGCGTCGCGCAGGCAACGGGCCACTCCCTTGAACGAAGCCTCGAGGATGTGGTGGGGGTTCTTGCCGCTGCGCAGGCGCAGGTGCAGCGTGATCGCGGCCGATGTGGCGAACGCCCGCCAGAACTCCTCCGCCAGCTGCGGGTCGAACGGCGGCTTGCCCAGCGGCTCGCGGCCGGGCTCGACCTCGTAGTGCAGGAAGGGACGTCCCGACAGGTCGAGGGCGACGTCGACCAGCGCCTCGTCGAGCGGCAGCGACATCGAGGCGAAGCGGCGGATGCCCGTCTTGTCGCCCAGAGCCTGACCCAGCACGTGGCCCAGCGCGATGCCGACATCCTCCACGGTGTGGTGGGCGTCGACGTCGAGGTCGCCCTCCGCCTTGACCGTGAGGTCGAAGCCGCCGTGCTTGCCCAGCTGGCCGACCATGTGGTCGAAGAACGGGAGGCCGGTGGTGACGGCCACCACGCCCGACCCGTCGAGGTCGAGGTCGACGTCGATCGACGTCTCCTTGGTGTTCCGCGACACCGTGGCGCGACGACGGGCGCTCACGACAACACCTCGTCGAGCGCTTTCAGGAACGCGTCGTTCTCATCGGGCGTGCCGATGGTGACGCGCAGGCATCCCGCGAGCCCGGGCCACGATGCGCAGTTGCGCACCAGCACGGACCGGTCGACCAGTCCCTGCCAGGCAACCTGCCCGTCGACCGCGCGTGGGCGGAACAGCAGGAAGTTGGCGCCCGACGGCCACACGTCGACCGGCAGCTCGGTGAGGCCGGCCGTCAGCCGGCCCCGCTCCTCGACGAGCGCGGCAACGCGCGCCTCCATCTCGGGCACGTGGCGCAGAGCCAGACGGCCGGCCACCTGCTTCGCCGCGTCGAGGTGGTACGGCAGCGCCACCTGCTCGAGCGTGCGCACGACCTCGACCGGCGCGATGCAGTAGCCGAGACGCAGCGCGGCCAGCGACCACGTCTTCGAGAAGGTGCGGGTGACAACCAGCGGCGCGGTGTCGGAGACCGCCCCCACGTGTGAGCGCGGGGCGAACTGGCCGTAGGCCTCGTCGATCACCACCAGGCCCGGCGCGGCGGCGAGCACGCCGTCGACCACCTCGTCGGGCTCGATCATGCCGGTGGGGTTGTTCGGCGAGCAGAGGAACACGATCGCGGGCGACGTCTCGCGCAGCACGCGCTCGGCCTCGTCGAGGACGAGCGCGAAGCCGTCGTCGCGCTCGCCCACCACCACACGTGTGCCCGTGACCCGCGCGATGTGCGAGTGCAGCGCGTAGGTGGGCTCGAACACCGCGACCGACCGCCCCGCACCGCCATACGCCAGGCAGAGCGACTGCAGCACCTCGTTGGATCCGTTGGCCACGAAGACGTGCTCGGGGCCGAACCCGTGCAGCTCCCCGATCGCGGCGCGCAGGTCGAGCGCGTCGCGGTCGGGGTATCGGTTGAAGTCGAGCCCGCGGAGCTCGTCGACGAACGCGTCGAGCCACGCGGGCGGCGGCGGGTACGGCGACTCGTTGGTGTTGAGCCGCACCTTCACGTCGAGCTGTGGCGAGTGGTAGCCCTCCATGAGCGCGATGTCGTCGCGGGGATTCACAGCTCGCCCCGCAGTCGCACCGACTCGGCGTGGTGCACGAGCCCCTCGGCCTCGGCGATCGCCGCCACGTGCGGTGCGAGGCGCGCGAGCGTCGCCTCGTCGACCGACACCACGTGCAGCTGCTTCAGGAAGTCGTCGACCCGCAGCGCGCCGGCGAAGCGGGCCGAGCCGAACGTCGGGAGCACGTGGCTGGGCCCGGCGACGTAGTCGCCCACCGACGCGGGTGCGTACCACCCGCAGAACACCGCACCTGCGCTGCGCACCAGGGGCACGAGCATCTCCGGGTCGGCGCTCATCAGCTGCAGGTGCTCGGGCGCGATCAGGTTGGCCACGGTCATCGCCTGGTCGGGCCCGTCGACGACGACCGCGTAACCGTTGCCCGTGAGGGTGCTCTCGATGTCGGCTCGTCGCGGCGAGGCGGCCACGCGCCGGGCGACCTCGCGGGTGACGGCGTCGGCCGTGCGCTCCGACCAGGTGATGAGCCAGGCCAGGCCGTCGGGGCCGTGCTCGGCCTGCACGATCAGGTCGATGGCGGCGAGCGCGGGCGGCGTGGTGTCGTCGGCCACCACGACCACCTCCGACGGGCCCGTGAAGGCCGACGGCACCCCGACCACCCCCTCGGCCGCCACCTCACGCTTGGCCGTGGCCACCCAGACGTTGCCCGGGCCCACGATCACGTCGACGGCCCCGATGGTGTCGGTGCCGTAGGCCATGGCCGCCACCGCCTGGGCACCACCGATGCTGTAGACCTCGTCGACATCCGCCAGCGCGGCGGCGGCCAGCGTGACCGACGCGACGCGCCCGTCGGCGTCGGGCGGCACGCACAGCACCAGCTGCTCCACGCCCGCGACACGCGCGGGGATCGCCGTCATCAGCACCGTCGAGGGGTAGCGGGCCCGACCGCCCGGCACGTAGAGACCGGCGCGGTCGACCGGGCGTCGGAGCTCCCGCACCACCACGCCGTCGCGCTCGTGACGACCGTCGCGGCGCAGCTGCGTGCGGTGGAACGCGACGATGTTGGCCTGCGCGACCTCGAGCGCCTCGCGCAACTCGGGCGGTGTCGCGCGCAGCGCCGCCGCGAGCTCTGCCAGCTCGACGCGCAGGTCGTCGAGCGCCACGCCGTCGAAACGCTGCGTGTACTCGCGCACCGCGGCATCACCGCGCTTGCGCACCTCGGCCAGGATCTCGCGCACCGCGTCGGTCGGCGCCGCCTCGCTGTCGTGCGGGCGGGGCAGGCGCGAGCGCAGGTCGCCGTCGAGGCCACGGAGGTCGAGCCGGGTGAGCATGAGCCATTCGATGGTAGTGGCACCGGTTCGCGGGTAGACCGGGCTTTCCGAGCGAGGGCCTTAGAAGCAGCGCGCGCAGGGCGGAGAAGAAGGATGGTGGACCGGTGAGCGAGCACCGAAGCGGAGCAGAGGAGCGCAGCTCCCGTGTGACAGGGGATCCCAGCCCGTCCCTTCTCGCCGAGCTGTCGTCGCTGACCACCGCGCTCGACGAGCTCACCAGTCGGGTGGCCGCCATCGCCGAGCCGCTCGCCGGCACCGAGGACGACCTGCTCGCGAGCGACCTGTTCGAGGTCGAGCGCTCGTTGCGCGAGGCAGTCCGCCGCCTCGCGCACGCTCGCGCGACGCGGCGCGACTGACGGCGCCCCTGGGGGCGCCGTCAGCGGGCGGTCCGGGCGGCGGAACCCGGGACACCGCCAGGGGGGTCAGGTGGCGGGTACCTGTTCCCCACCTCCCACAACCGTAGTCCCCCGGCGGCGGAAGTTCCCCGAATCGCGAAGCCGCGGGCGGGCCGGCGCGTCGCCCGACCGCTGGGCGACGAGGACGGCGGTTTCGCCCTTGGCCACGACGAGCGCGGGCCGGCCGTCGACGATCCCGTCGGCGGACTGGATCCCCCTGAACCGGGTGGACCCGTCGATGGTCTTGGTGACCTCGACGCCGTCGGCCCGCTTCACGGTGATCGACGTGGCGCTGTGGCGCACGACGTCGCCCTTGTCGAACGTGACGTTCTCGAAGCCCTGCCTGCTGCGGACGATCAGGTCGCCGTGGATGGCTCGGCGCGCGAAGCGACGGGCCCGTCGCGCCTCGCCGCGCGCCCCTCCGGGCCGCGACTTCGGCTGTGCGCTCCCCGGCTCGAGGGTGGTCGTGGTGGGTCGCTGGGGCGCGCCCTGTGCCCATGCGTAGGCGCCGGTGCCGAGCACGACGACGCCGATGGTGAGCACTGCGATGTTCCGCTTCAGCATGTTCCTGTCTCCGGGACGGGGCGGGCGTGATTGGCGCATTCAGGATCGAAGGCACCCATGAGCGACGAATCAGGCCGATATGAGGAAAGTGTGAGCGGGCGTGGTCAGGCGAAGGCCGACGGACAGAAGTCGTTCAGCACGCACACGTCGCAGCGGGGCTTGCGCGACCGGCACACCGCCCGGCCGTGGAGGATGAGCCGGAGGCTGAGCGCGCCCCACTCGGCCGGCGGCGCCAGGCTCCCCACCTCGTGCTCGACCTTGACCGGGTCGGTCTCGGTGGTGAGGCCCAGCCGACGGGTGAGCCGGCCGACGTGGGTGTCGACGGGCAGCCCGGGCGCGTCGAAGGCGACGCTGCGCACCACGTTGGCCGTCTTGCGCCCGACGCCGGGGAGGGTGACGAGGTCGTCCAGCGCGCTCGGCACCTGCCCGCCGTAGCGCTCCACCACGGCCGTCGCCATGCCCACCAGGCTGCGGGTCTTGGCGCGGAAGAAGCCGGTGGAGTGGATGAGCTCCTCCACCTCGCCGGGATCGGCGGCCGCGAGGTCGTGGGGGCCGGGGTAGCGGGCGAAGAGCGCGGGCGTGACCAGGTTGACCCGCTCGTCGGTGGTCTGCGCGGACAGGATCGTCGCGACGAGCAGCTGGAACGGGCCGTCGTGGCTGAGAGCGCAGAGGGAGGCCGCCGAGCCCGGGTACTCCCGGGCCAACCGGGCGACCGTCTCGCGGGCGCGACCCCTCGGGCTGCGGGGCCGGGGCACAGACGCGGAGGCTAGACCCCCGACCGCGAGCGCGTGCCCGGTACCCTTCGCCCGTGGCCCGACTCGAGATCAAGCGCCAGATGGCGCAGGGCGACATCGACGCGGTGTCCGAGCTCGTCGAGCTGGCCACCGCAGCCGACGGCCACGCACCGCTCGGCGACCACCAGTGGCTCGATCTGGTGCAGGGCGGCCGGGAGGGCTTCGCGGGCCTGGTGGCGTGGGAGCCGGGCCACCACCATCCGGTGGGCTTCGCCCAGCTGACCAAGGGATCGCAGTCGTGGGCGCTCGAGTTCGTCGTCGACCCCCACCATCGCGAAGGCGCGGCCGGGATCGGCACCACGCTCGTGGAAGCGGCGCTCGCCATCGTCCGCAGCGAGGGCGGGGGCCACGTGCACCTCTGGGTGCCCAAGCCCCGCTCCGAGCACGACCTCATCGCCGGGCGCACGGGCTTCACCTCCGGGCGCGAGCTGCTGCAGATGCGACGCTCCCTGCCCGTCGGCAAGCCGTGGCAGCTCGAGCTGCGCGCCTTCGAGCCCGGGTGCGACGAGGCGGCGTGGCTCGAGGTCAACAACCGCGCCTTCGAGTGGCACCCCGAGCAGGGCGGCTGGGACGTCGAGACCCTCAAGAGCCGCGAGCAGCAGCCGTGGTTCGACCCCACCGGCTTCCTCCTCCACGAACGCGGCGACCCGCCCCGGCTCGCGGGCTTCTGCTGGACCAAGGTGCACGACGACCACGACCCCCCGCTCGGCGAGATCTACGTGGTCGCCGTCGACCCCGACTTCCAGGGGCTGGGGCTGGGCCGCTCGCTCGTGCTCGCCGGCCTCGACTCGCTCCACGCGCGGGGCATCACCGTGGGCATGCTCTACGTCGACCGCTCCAACACGCCCGCCGTCCACCTCTACGAGGACCTGGGCTTCACCGTCGACCACGTCGACCGCGCCTACGTCATCGACGTGGCGCCCGAATCCGCCGACGGGCCCGGGGGCGCGCCCTCGCCGAACGGCGCTACGTGACCCCCACGCCGACGGCCGTGCCGATGCCGTAGGTGATCGCGGCCGGCACCATCGAGAACGCCAGCTGACGCGATGCGGTGAACAGCCGCGAACGGCCGGTGAAGCGGGCCAGCAGGCAGCCGACGCCGATCGCGGCCAGGCCCGCGAGCACGAGCGACGCGACCGTGGCCGCGGTGCCGCGGCTGAAGAACCAGGGCAGCAGCGGCACCAGGGCGCCGAGGGAGAAGGTGACGAACGAGGAGACCGCTGCCCGGAGGGGCGATCCGAGCGATCTCGGGTCGATGCCCAGCTCTTCGCGGGCATGGGTCTCCAGCGCCAGCTCGGGGTCGCGCATCATCTCGCCCGCCAGCTGCATGGCCGTCTCCGGCTCGACCCCGCGCGACTCGTAGATGTCGGCCAGCTCGACCTGCTCGACGAACGGACGGCGACGGATCTCGCGCCGCTCCATGTCGAGCTCCCGCTCGAAGAGCTCACGCTGCGCCCGCATCGAGATGAACTCGCCCGCGGCCATCGACACCGATCCCGCGATGAGACCGGCCAGGCCGGCCAGCCGAACGATGCCGGGTCGCGTCGACGCCGCGCCCGCCATCCCCAGGATGAGCGACACGTTCGACACGAGCCCGTCGCTCACGCCGAAGATGGCCGCGCGCGCCGCGCCGCCTTGGATGTCGCGGTGGTGATGCTCGGGTCGCAGCTGCGGCACGACCTCACGAGAGGTGGCCATCGACGGGAACGCTACCGCGCCCGGCGCGGTTGGCTGAACGGCGGCGATTAGCTTCGACAGTATGGCCACGCGCTACGACGTCGATCGCGACACGCTGGCGTCGCAGCTCTCCGGTGAGCCTCCGTACCGGGTGGCACAGGTGTGGGACGGCCTCTACCGCCGGAACGTGGAGATCGAGGCGATGACCGATCTCCCCCGCACGCTCCGCTCGCGGCTGGCCGAGGCGCTGCCACCTGCGCTCAGCCTGGCGCGTGAGCAGGTCAGCGACGGCGGCACGACCGTGAAGCTCTTGCTCGCCCTCCCGGACGGGCACGCGATCGAGACGGTGCTGATGCACTATCCGGCGCGCACGACCGTCTGCGTCTCCACCCAGGCGGGCTGCGCGATGGCCTGTGGGTTCTGCGCGACCGGGCAGGCCGGGTTCGACCGGCAGCTCACGACCGGGGAGATCCTCGAGCAGATCGTGTGGGCCCGCCGTCGCTCCGCGTCCCGGCGGGTGTCGAACGTGGTCTTCATGGGGATGGGCGAGCCGCTCGCGAACTACGACGCGGTGTGGTCCGCGGTCGAGCGCCTCCACGGCGCCATGGGTGTCTCCGCCCGGCACCTCACGCTGTCGACGGTCGGGATCGTCCCCGGCATCCGCCGGCTCGTGGGCGAGCGGCTGCCCGTCAACCTTGCCGTGTCGCTCCACGCGGCCAACGACGGCCTGCGCGACCGGCTGGTGCCCGTCAACCGCCGTTACCCGCTCGCGGCGCTACACGCTGCGTGCGAGGACTATCTGCGCGCCAAGAGCCGGCGCCTCTCGTTCGAGTGGGCGCTCATCGACGGCGTGAACGACCGTCCGTCCGACGCCGCCGAGCTGGCCGCGTACGCGCGGCCGCTGCGCGCCCACGTGAACCTCATCCCCCTGAACCCGACGCCCGGCTTCGCGACCCGTGGCACCCCCCCTGCCGGCGTGCGCGAGTTCCGCGACCGCGTGCGGGAGCTGGGCGTCAACGTGACCGTGCGCCGCAACCGCGGCACCGACATCGCGGCCGCGTGCGGCCAGCTCGCGGGCGAGGTCAGCGCACCATCACCGTTGTCCGCTCGTCGGCCCTGATCGCGTTGCTGAGCCGCTCGCCTCGTCGCACCGCCGCGCCCGGCCAGACCACGCAGCGGTCGATCTCCCCTGCCACCGTCGCCGCCGCGCCCACCACCGACGCACCTCCGGATGCGGCCAGGTTCGCGGCGAGGTAGCGCGCGGGCGTGCCGCAGTCGTGGAACGGGCCGTGGTACGCGGCGACGTCGAGCCGTCCGTCGCTCGCGTGCCGGCGCCATGAGCGCGCATAGAGGCCGGACGGCTCCGCGTCGAGCCGCTCCACGTCGGACCAGGGGTGGAGCGCGGCCACGACCGAGGTGTTCGGACCGAGGGCGCGGTCTCCCACCACGAGCAGTCGCACGCGCTCGCCGTCCCAACCCGCCACGAAGGGGGCGAGGTCGGCTTCGTGCCAGGCGTCGGCGTTGAGCACGAGCGCGGGGCGCCCGGCGAGCCACGTCCGCAGGTTGCCCAACGCGCCCGCGGTGCCCAACGCCCGGTCGGCCTCGATCGAGAGATGGACCCGACCGGCCAGATGGGCCTCGAGCAACGCCCGCCCGTGGTGCACGTTGACCGCCACGGCCGGGGTGACGCGCCGGGCCCGCTCGATCGCGGCGTCGACCAGCGGCACGTTGCCCACCGGGCACAGCGCCTTGGGCCGGATGCGGGTCAACGGCCGCAGCCGGGCACCTGCCCCGGCCGCGAGCACGACTGCTGCCAGACTGTCACCCATGGAAACCCGCCGGTGGGTGAACCCCTCCCAGCCCCAGACGCTGCAGATCGCCGTGTTCCTGCTCTACTTCAACGCCGCGTTCACCGCGATCTTCGGTGGCCTCTTCTCGGTGTTCGGGCTCTTGATCATCGTGGGCAGCGCGGCGGGCGGCTTCGGCATCGCCAACGAGCAGAAGTGGGGCTACGGCGTCGGCGTGGCCATGGCGTTCCTGCCCTTCGTGCTGCGACTCCTGAGCGGGTCGAGCATCCTCGGCTACAGCATCATCAACCTGATGTTCGAGATCGCGCTCGTCGCGCTGCTCCTGCACCCGCAGAGCCGCGACTACCAGCGCATCTGGTTCAAGTAACCGAACGCGCACGACGCGTTCAGCCCAGCGTGCCGACGGGCACCTCCCGGAAGGGGACATCCTTGTCGACACGGGGCTCCCCCGGCAGACCGAGCACGCGCTCACCGATGATGTTGCGCAGCACCTCGTCGGTGCCGCCCGCGATGGCGATGGCGGGGATGAAGAGCTGGAGATCGGTGAAGCGGTCGTGGAGGGTGGCGGCCGGGCCGCGCATGGCGTCGAGCAGACGGTCGGCCTTGCGCGCGGTGCCGCCGAGCAGGAGCTTCGCCACCGATCCCTCGGGCCCGGGGATCTGGCCCTGCATCAGCTTCGACACCGCCCGGTAGCCGAGGTACTGCAGGCACTTCGACTCGATGTAGATCTGGGCCGCCAGCTGGCGCACGTGGGGGTCGTCGGCCACGCCCCGCTCCCGCAGCTCGCCGATCATGCGGTCGTAGCCGAAGGAGCTGCCACCGAGGTTGGCGCCGATCGACAGTCGCTCGTTCATCAGCGTGGTAATGGCCACGGCCCAGCCGTTGCCGACCGCGTCGACGCGCTGGGTATCGGGGATCCGCACACCGTCGAGGAACACCTCGTTGAACGAGGCACCACCCGTCATCTGCCGCAGCGGTCGCACGGTGACGCCCGGCGCCTTCATGTCGACGATGAAGTAGGTGCAGCCACGGTGCTTCGGGACGTCCCAGTTGCTGCGCGTGAGCAGGATGCCGAAGTCGGCGTAGTGGGCGGCCGAGGTCCACACCTTCTGGCCGTCGACGACCCACTCGTCGCCGTCGCGCTGGGCCCGGGTGGTGACGGCGGCGACGTCGGAGCCGGCCGCGGGCTCGCTGAACAGCTGGCACCAGATCTCTTCGCCGCGCAGCAGCGGCTCGAGGTAGCGCCGCTTCTGCTCCTCGCTGCCGTGGGCGATGATCGTAGGCCCTGCCATCCCCTCGCCGATGACGTTGATGGTGGGAGGTGCGCCCGCGGCCGACGCCTCCTGGCCCCAGACGATGCGCTGGCCGATCGGCAGCCCGCGCCCGCCGAACTCGGTCGGCCACCCGAGCCCGGCGTAGCCGCCCCCGAACAGCACCTTCTGCCAGGCCTTGCCTCGCTCGACGTACTCGGTGTCCTCCACGTCGGCGAAGATCAGCGACTCGCCGCCCCGGTCGGCATCGACCTTGAACGGGCCCACGTGCTCGGCGAGCCATGCCCGCGCCTCGCCCCGGAACGCCGCGTCCTCAGGCGTGTCGTCGAAATCCATCCTGCGCAGCCTACGTTTGTCGTGCCATGCCATCGGACGACAGCTCTGACGACCGCTCGGGCGACGCCACCGGGCTGCTCGGCCTGCTCGCGGACGAACGCCGCCTCAAGGTGGTCGCCGCGCTGGCGCTCGGTGCCGAGACGCGCGCCGAGGTGGTGGAGCGCGCCGGACTGCCGGCGCGGGCCGTCGGACAGGCGCTCACCCGTCTGGTCAACGGCGGGCTGGTGGAGGACGCGGACGGCCGGTACCGCCTGCTTACCGCGCGCCTCCGCGATGCCGGGCTCACCGCGGCCCGGGCCAAGGCCGTCCCCGACGACGAGTTCGACGCGCCAGAAGAGGCGGCGAAGGTGCTGCGCCGCTTCGTCAAGGACGGACGCCTCACCTCGATCCCGGCGTCACACGGCAAGCGCCTCGTGGTGCTCGACTGGCTGGCCCAGCGCTTCGAGCCGGGCGAGATCTATCCCGAGCGGGCGGTGAACCTCACGATCGGGAAGGTGCACGGCGACTACGCCACCTTGCGCCGGTACCTCGTCGACGACGGCTTCCTCGAGCGACGCGACGGCTTCTACTGGCGGGCGGGCGGCAGCTTCGACTTGTGATCTAACTTGCCGCCATGGCGACGACGATCGACGGCATCGAGGGGCTGAAGGCCGCGGTGGGAGACCACCTCGGCTACAGCGACTGGCACGAGATCACCCAGGACCGAATCAATGCGTTCGCGGAGGCCACCGGCGACCACCAGTGGATCCACGTCGACCCCGAGCGGGCCAAGGACGGCCCCTTCGGGCGCACCATCGGTCACGGCTATCTCACGCTCTCGCTCGCGCCCTGGCTGATGAGCGAGGTGCTCAACGTGACGGGCATGGCCATGGGCCTCAACTACGGGCTCAACAAGCTCCGCTTCCCCAACCCGGTGCCGGTCGGCTCGAAGCTGCGGATGGGCGCGCAGGTCGCCGGCGTCGAGGACGTCGGCGGGGGCGGCGTGCAGGCGACCATCGACCTGACGTTCGAGCTGGAGGGGGAGACGAAGCCCGCGTGCGTCGCCCAGGCGGTGTACCGCTACTACGCGTAGCCCGCACGTCGCGTACGGCCCTCACCGGAACTCGGGCATCACCTTCTCCGCGAACAGACGCAGCGTGACGTCGGACGGGTAGTCGTTGTTCCAGGGCACGAAGCCCGTGCAACCGCGGTCGACGTAGGCCTGGATCTTCTCGCACACCTGCTCGGGCGTGCCGACGAGGTTGCCGGCGCGGTACGCGCCGAACGGCTCGCCCCACAGCGATCCCTTCCAGTCCGCCTCCAGCTCCTGCTCGGTCTCCCGGACGAACACCTCGCCCGAGATCGTCTTCACGATCTCGTCGTAGTCGCGGCCGACGTCCTTGCAATGGCGTTTGAGCACCTCGGCCTTGTGCGCCCACTCGTCGGGCCTGCCACCGAAATTGGACCGGTCGGCGTGCCGGGCCACCACGCGCAGGGTGAGCTGCTCGCCGCCGCCGCCGATCCAGATCGGCGGGTGCGGGTCCTGCAACGGCTTCGGGTCGCATTGCGCGCCCTGCAGGTTGTAGTGGCGACCCTCGTAGATGGTGTGGGGCTGGGTCCACATCGAACGGACGATCTCGACCGTCTCGCGCAGCATCCCGATGCGCACCTTGGCCTCGGGGAACTCGAACCCGTAGCCCTTGAACTCGTGGTCGTACCAGCCCGCGCCGATGCCCCAGTCGAGACGGCCGCCGCTGATGACGTCGACGTTCGACGTGATCTTGGCCAGCAGCCCGGGGTTTCGGTACGGTGAGCAGCCCACCATCTGGCCCAGTCGCACGCGCGACGTGCGTTGGCTGATCGCGGTGACGGTGGTCCAGCACTCGAACACGGCCTCGTTGACCGGACGGGGCACGTTGTGGAAGTGGTCGTAGACCCAGACCGAGTCGTAGCCGAGCTCCTCGGCCAGCACCGCGATCTCGACCGCCTTGGCCCACTTGGCCTCGGCCCCGTCGATACCGATGAGCTCCGTCTTCCACCCCTGGGGCACGAACGCCCCGAAGATCAGCTGGTTCTGTGTCATGGCGGCAACTTACGCGCTACGGCTACGTTCGGCGCGACCGATGACCGCCGACAACATCACGTTCAACCTCGCCGACCTGTTCGAAGCGGTCGGCGACACCGTGCCCGAGCGCGAGGCGGTCGTGTTCGGCGACGTCCGCCTCACGTATCGAGAGCTCGACGAGCGGGCGACCCGGCTGGCCCACGCGCTCGCGGCGCGCGGCATCGGGCCGGCCGACCACGTGGGCCTGTGGATGTACAACGGCAACGAGTACCTCGAGGGCATGCTCGCCGCGTTCAAGTTGCGCGCGGTTCCCGTCAACGTCAACTACCGCTACGTCGAGGACGAGCTCCGCTACCTCTTCACCGACGCCGACCTCAAGGCGGTCGTGCACGAGCCGGAGTTCGCCTCCACCCTCGATCTGATCCGCGCCGAGGTGCCGCAGCTGCGTGTCGCGTTGGCGAAGGGCGTCGAGTACGAGGAAGCGCTCGCAGCCGCGTCACCCGACCGCGACTTCGGTCCCCGCTCGGGCGACGACCTCTACATCCTCTACACCGGGGGCACGACCGGCATGCCGAAGGGGGTGCTGTGGCGGCACGAGGACATCTTCTTCGGCGCGCTGCAGGGTGGGAACCCCGGTGGGCCGGGCATCGAGCGTCCCGAGCTGATCGTCGACGCGGCGCGCCGGGGAGGCGGGAGGACGCTGCCCGCGTGCCCGTTCATGCACGGGACCGCCCACTGGGTGGCGTTCTGGGCCTTCTACGCGGGCGGATGCGTGGTCATCTCGCCCGACCACCACCTCGACCCACCGCGGCTGCTCCAACTCATCGCCGACGAACGGGTGTCGTTCCTCGTCATCGTCGGCGACGCGTTCGCCCGCCCGGTCGTCGACGCGCTCGAGGCCGCGGGCCAGGAGCGCCCGTGGGACCTGTCATCCCTGACCATGATCCTCTCCGGCGGCGCCATCCTCTCGCCCTCGCTCAAGGACGCGATCGTCCGCCTGCTGCCGACCACCCTCGTCATCGACGGGTTCGGCGCGTCGGAGACCGGCGGCCAGGGCCAGATGGTCGCGACCGCGGGGAGCGCCGGCGCCCACCCGCGCTTCGCGGTCAACGACGACACCACCGTGCTCGACGAGAACCTGCAGCCGGTCGCGCCCGGGTCGGGGGTCGTGGGCCGCCTCGCTCGACGCGGCCGCGTGCCGCTCGGCTACTACAAGGACCCCGAGAAGTCGGCTGCCACCTTCCCGGTGATCGACGGCGTGCGCTGGGCCGTGCCCGGTGACATGGCCACGATCGAAGCCGACGGCACCATCACGGTGTTCGGTCGCGGATCGGTGTCGATCAACACCGGAGGCGAGAAGGTCTTCCCCGAGGAGGTCGAGGCCGCGCTGAAGGCCCACCCCGCGGTCTTCGACGCGGTCGTCGTCGGGGTGGCCGACGCTCGCTGGGGCCAGCGGGTCGTCGCGGTGGTGCGTCCGCGCGACGGCGAACGCCCGACGCTCGACGAGCTCGCCGAGCACTGCCGCGCCCACATCGCGGGTTACAAGGTGCCGCGTGCGCTCGTGCTGGTGGACGACGTGGTGCGCTCGCCGTCGGGCAAGCCCGACTACCGCTGGGCGCGTGACCAGGCGCTCAAGGCCGCGAGCACGGCCTGAGGCGACGCCTCGGCGATCTCCTCGACGCGCGCGTCGCCGCCGAACGCAGCCACCCGCGAGCCGCGCTCGTCGGTCGGAGTGACCGACGCGGGCGACTCGAGCGCGAGCACCGGCACGGTGATGGCGAGGCGCCGGGCCTCGGTGAAGGTGCGCTCCCAGATCGATGGGAAGCCGTGACGCAGGCGGGGGTCGAGCGCGCCGGGAGGTGGCGGTGCGAGCGCGGCGGGATCGGCGAGCACGGCACGCACCCACGCGTGCTGCGCGTCGATCAGCTCGCTGCGTGACACCCACGGGCCGCCGAGGCCGTCGACCAGCACGAGCGCCGACGCCCGGCCCGCCGCCGCGAGCAGCTCCGCGCCGAACGCGCCCCAACCGTGGCCCGCGACCAGCGGAGGCTCACCGTCGAGCCCGGCGGCGGCGAGCGCCCGCACGCCGACGAGGGCGACGTCGCCCGGCGCGTAGTACGCGCCCTCCTCGGGCGGGACGACTCCGTGCCCGGGCAGGTCGGGCACCAGCCAGCCCGCGCCCAGCGCCCGCCAGCGCGTGGCGCCGTCGATGTCACCCACCTCGTGGAGGAAGAGCCGAGCGCTCACCGGTGCTCGCTCACCGGTCCAACGTCCTCGTCCCTCGGCCGCTGGACCGCCCTGCCACATGGGAGCTGCGGTCCTCCGCTTCGCTTCGGTCCTCGCTCATGAGCCGAAGAACTCGGCCACGAGCGCGAGCACCGTGTCGGGTTGCTCGATGTGCACGTAGTGACCGGCGCCGGCGATTTGGTGATGCCGCACGTCGGGGATGGCGGCCAGTCGCGCGTCGCGCGCCGCGACGGGGAGGTCGTTCCACTGGTCGGGCTCGGTGCCGGTCAGCACGAGCACCGGGCAACGGATGCGCTCGTACTGCGCCCGCAGACTCTCGTCGGAGAACGGACCGGGCGAGCCCAGCCGCATGTGCTGGTCGCTCTTCCAGACCAGCCCGCCGCGGGGCCCCGGCTTCGAGCCGTGGCGGGCCAGGTGCCAGCACCATTCGGTGGGGAGGCGGGTGTTGATCGCCTTGCGCTTCTGGGCCATCTCCTCCACCGACGCGTACTCGCGCGCGGGCTCCGACCAGAGGCGCTCCGCGTCCTTGATCCACTGCGACGCGGATGCCGCATGGTCCTCGACGATCATCATCTCCGGCGGCGGACCGAGGCCGTCGATGTTGACGACCTTGTCCACGTGATCGGGCAGTCCCGCCGCCATCGACATCGAGAGCCCGCCGCCGAACGAGTGGCCGATGACGCGCAAGGCCGGGTCGCGCATGGATCCACGAAGCGACGACAGGTGGCGGGCGACCTGGGCGAGGTCGAGTTGGAACATCTGCCAGTAGGTGCCGCTCGTGTGCAGCCGGCCGCTGTCGCCGTGACCGCGCACGTCGATGGCGACGGCGTGGTAGCCGAGGGCGGCGATCCTCGGGGCGATGCCGTCCCACATGCGCCCGTGGTCCCATCCCCCGTGGACGAGCAGGACGGGGGGTTGCGTCGGGTCGCCCCATTGCCACAGGCGGATGGTCGTACGGCCCAGGTCGAGCAGCTCGGCGCGGTCGGGCTCGGGCAGTTGCAACGCGTCTACAGCGTGAGGTCGCCGAGCGCGGGCTGCGACGAGCCGGTCCCCTGCCAGGCCGCGACGTCATGCAACACGACGTCAAGGAACACGACGTCAAGCAACGGGGTGAAGTCGATCGCCATGGGCGCCAGACTACGACGGTGACCGTTGGCAACGCGCTGGAGGTCTTCCTCGCGTTCGCAGTGGGCTGCACGCTCTGGGCCGCGCTCCGTCGCCTGCGCGGGCGGCAGATCACCGCGTTCCGTTGCCCCGCATGCGCGCGGCCGACGTCGCGCGCCTACCCGCGGTGCCGCCACTGCGGGGCGCCCGTCAGCTGATCTGCCAGGCCCAGTCGCGGGCGCGGACCGCGGCCGCTTCCCGCGCGGTCTTCGGCCCCGGCGCGGCGTTGCCGCCCGGCCGCTCCTTGCGGACCTGCTCGAGCTCGGCGCGGGTGAACTCGCACTTGGTCTCGATGGGCTTCACGCCGTAGAGTCGCATCGAGTTGCCGCCGAAGATCTTGTTCTTGATCGCCGGGGTGAGCGCCGGGTAGCCGTACCTCTCCTGGAACTCGGGTGTGATCTCGAAGGCCCGGAGCGCCTGGATCTGGCTCTGCGGCGAGCCGTACCAGAGGGTGTCGGTGCCCCACACCACCCGGTCCTCGCCGACGTGCTTGAGCAGCTTGCCGAGCACGTGCGCGGCCTGGTTGGGGTTGCGCATCACGCTGAACCAGGTGGAGCCGAGCTCGGCGTACACGTTCTGGTTGGGGCCGATGCCACTCTTCTCCAGCGAGGCGATGAGCCGGTCGACACCCTGCGGGTCTGCACTCGCGGTGTACGGGCCCTCGTTGCCGCCGGACTCGTAGCCCGAGTGGTACACGATGAAGTCGACGTCGGTGTGCGTCTTGGCGGCGGGCCCGATATCGACCGGACTGGCGTAGCCGGCCTGGCTCCCCCCGATCGACCCGAAGCCCTTGTGCACGGCGATGCGCGGCACCTTCGTCTCGACGACCTTGCGGATGAAGGCCTCGCCCACCTGCGGCGCGTCCGGCTCGTGGTCGTCGAGCCACCATCCCGGTCCGCCCGCGTGCGTGTACACCTTCCACGCGACGACGGGATGCGTCGCCAGCACCTTGTCCATCGCGTCGAGGCTCGCCTGGGGGCGGCCGGCGCTGGGGGCGACCTGCCCGTGCAGCAACAGACGATCGTCGTTGCAGAGGGCCTCGGTGACACGGCGGGTCTCGGCCATGATCGCGGGCGAGAGCGGACTGCGGTCGCCGACCACCGGGATGGCTGACAGGATCGCCATCGTCGTGTCGCTCTGCAGGAACAGCAGCTCCAGCAGATGCCGGGCGTCGAAGCAGTCGCGCGGTTCGGAAGCGTCGCTGCAGTTGCGTTGCGGGAACGCCGCCGCCAGGCCCAGGCCCAGGCGATGCGCCGGGTCGATCGTGTCGTAGTCGAGCAGGTGGGTCTGGACGTCGAAGATCACCTCGTCGCCGGCCAGCCGGGAGCGGGCCGCGTTCTCGTCGAGCGCGGACGTGGTGGGAAGGTTGAACTTCCCGCCCGCCTTCCCCTTGCTCTTGTCGTCGGAGCAGGCCTGGATGGCGAGCAGGGTCGTGGCCGCTCCGCAGACCGACAGCAGGAACTGGCGCCGGCTCACGCCGAGGCGACGGGCGTTCGCGTCGCACTCCGCCACGGCCCGGCGTTGCGCGACGCGCTCGAGCGCGGTCAGCGGCGGCGGATCGTACTCGCCGTTCGACACGGGGCCGAAGGGGATGGGCAGGCCGGGGTCGTCGTCGTCGTCAGACCGCATGACGGTCAGTCTCCTCCCCGTTCCTAAGAGATCGTCAAGGCCCCGTCACGCGAGCTCGACCAGCTCCAGCGCGCCCTCGTCGAACGGCACCACGTCGCCGTCGGGCATGACGAGCACCCGGTCGGGCGCGAGCGACGCGACGAACTCCGCGTCGTGGGACACGAGGACGGTCGTGCCCTTGTAGTGCTGCAGCGCCGCCAGGACCGCTTCGCGCGACTGGGGGTCGAGGTTGTTGGTGGGCTCGTCGAGGAGCAGCAGGTTGGCCCGGCCCACGACGAGGCGGGCGAGCGCCAGCTTGGTCTTCTCGCCACCCGACAAGGTGGCCGCGTCCTGGAACGCGACGTCGCCGGTGAGGCCGAAGTGGCCCAGCACGGCGCGCAGGTCCTTGTCGGGCATGCCTCCAGAGGTGTGCGACGGGCCGCCTCCACCGCGGGCGGGGACCGCGGTGGTGGGGGCGCGCTCACGCATGTGGTTGAGCACGGTGACGCCGTCGCGGATGTCTTCGTGCTCCTGCGCGTAGAACCCGAGCTCGACGTTGGCGCCGAGCCGGAACGTGCCGCTGTCCGCGTCGATGACGCCCGCGAGGATCCGGAGCAGCGTCGTCTTGCCCGCACCGTTCAGCCCCAGCACGAGGAACGTCTCCCGCCTGCCCACGGTGAAGGACACGTCCTTGAACACGGGGTCGGCGGTGTACGCCTTGGCCAGCCCCTCGACGGTGAGCACCAGGTCGCCCGCACGCGGCGGATCGGGGAAGCGCACGCTGATCCTGCGGCGGCGCGGCACCAGATCGACCGGCGCCGTCTTCGCCATGCGCTCGAGGCGCGAGTCGATGGCCTTCGCCTTCTTGGCGACGTTCTCGTTGCCGTGGCGGAAGCGCTCGGCCGTGGCCTTGAGTTGCGCCACCTTCTCGCCGTAGAGGCTCGCCTCCTTGGCCCGTTGCGCCTCGCGCGCCCTCCGCTGCTCGAGGAAGCGCGTGTACGTGCCGCGATAGACGTCGAGCCGTCCGCCCTCGAGCGCCAGCACCCGGTCGATGGCGTCGTCGAGCAGCCCGATGTCGTGTGACACCACGAGCACCGCGCATCGGGTGCTGCGCAGGAACTGCATGACCCACGCCTTGGCGTCGAGGTCGAGGTGGTTGGTCGGCTCGTCGAGGATGAGGAGGTCGCCGCCCGCGTAGAGGAGTCGGGCCAGCTCGAGCCGGCGCCGTTGCCCACCCGACAGGGTGCCCACCCGACGCGACAGTGCCTCGTCGTCGAGCCCGACGCCGGACGCGATGCGGCGCGCCTCGGCATCCGACCGGTAGCCGCCCAGCACGCGGAAGCGCTCCTCGAGGCTCGCGAAGCGTCGGACGGCCCGGTCGCGCTGCACGCCGTCGCTCTGCTCGATCCGCAGTCGCGTCGCCTCCAGCTCCTCGGCCAGTCGGGCCGTCTCGCGTCCGCCGAGCAGGTGGTCGATCGACACCTCGTGCGCCTCTTCGGGCCGCGCCTGCACGTCCTGCCGCAGCCAACCGAAATGGGACGGCAGTGAGACGCTGCCGGCCGTCGGCTTCAGGTCGCCCGCGAGCACGCGCAACAGCGTCGTCTTACCGGCGCCGTTGGGCCCGACGAGGCCCACCTTCTCGCCGGACGCGACGCGGAACGACCCGTCGCGCAACAGCACGCGATGGCCGAGGTCGATCGTGATCCCCGTCGCCTCGAGCATCACGTGAAAAGCCTCCACACGTGGGGCCCGAACACGATGGCGGCGATGACCGCCGAGCCGGCCGCGGCGACCAGGACGGCCGCGGCCGCCACGTCCTTCACCACGCCGACGCGCTCGTCGTCCTCGGGGTGGACCAGGTCGAGCACCACCTCGATGGCGGTGTTGAGCGTCTCGCCCAACAGCACGAGCGCGATCGCGAACACCAGCGCCGCCCACTGCTCGATGGGCAGCCGGAACCCGGCGGCCGCGCCCACGACCGCGGCGGTCGCCACCAGATGGAACCGCATGTTGGGCTCGTGGCGCGCCATCCAGCACACGCCTCGGAAGGCGTAGCGGAACGAGACGAGGAAGCGGGCCCTGCTTCCCGTCTGACGGGCCGGCCGGGCCGGGTCGGTGTCCTTGACGATGGTCACGAGGATAGGACGGTCCGAGTGGGCACAACGTGAGTGATCACTCGTAGAGTGATTGGTCATGGAGTATCGCGTCGAGCAGCTGGCGGCCCGGGCCGAGGTCTCGGTCGACACCGTCCGCTTCTACCAGGCCCGGGGCCTGCTCGATCCGCCCCGCCGCACCGGACGCATCGCCCTCTACGACGACGGCCACCTGGTCCGGCTCGACCGGGTCCGGGAGCTGCAGGCGAAGGGCTTCACCCTGGCCACCATCGGGCGGCTGGTGCGCGGCGAGCTCGACGCCGCCGACGAGGCGCTGATCGAGGCGGTGGCCGGTGAAGAGGGTGACGGGGAGGCCGTCGAGGAGTTCTTCGACCTCGACGAGCTGGCCGTCCGCAGCGGTATCCCCGTCGCCCTGCTGCAGGCCATCGAGCGCGAGGGCCTGCTGGTCGGACGGCGGCACGAAGGCCGGCCCGCCTACACACCGGGCGACCTGGCGGTGGCGACTGCCGGCCTCCGGCTCCTCGAACTGGGCCTACCGCTGCCCGAGGTCCTCGAGCTGGCGCGTGAGCACCACGCCCGCATGAGGCAGACGGCCGAGCGAGCCGTCGCCCTCTTCGACGCCCACGTGCGCCAGCCCCTGCGTACGGCGGGGCTCGACGAGGAGGACGCGGCGGCCCGGCTGGTCGAGGCGTTCGCCGTCCTGTTGCCTGCCACCGTCGACCTGGTGAGCCACCACTTCCGGCGCACCCTGCTCGCGGTGGCCGAGGAGCACATCGAGCACGTGGGGGCGGACGCGGAGCGGGCGGCGGTGGCCGCCGAGAGCCAGCGCCGGCTCGAGGGGGCCGGGTGACCCGGCTCAACAGCCGGCTACCCGAGGGGGAGGAGAAGGCGCGCGCGGTGCGCGTCATGTTCGACGCAATCGCGCCGCGCTACGACCTCGTGAACCGGGTCATGACGTTCCGCATGGACGTCGGTTGGCGCCGGCGGACCGTCACCGCGTTGGAGCTGTCACCCGGCTCGCTCGTGCTCGACCTGGCGTGCGGCACCGGCGATCTCTGCCGCGAGCTCGCGCGCTGCGGGTTGTCGCCCATCGGGTTCGACTTCTCCGCGGGCATGCTCGCGGCGACGCGCGCGACGGCGCCGCTCGTGCGCGCCGACGTGCTCCACCTTCCCGTTCCCGACGCGGTCGCCGACGGCGTCACGTGCGGCTTCGCGCTCCGCAACCTGGTCGCGCTCGACCCCTTCGCCCGCGAGCTCGCACGGGTGGTGCGGCCCGGCGGGCGCATCGCGCTGCTGGAGACCGCCGAGCCCCCCAACCCCGTCGTGCGTTGGGGCCATGGCATCTACTTCGGCAAGGTCGTACCGCGCGTCGGCGGCTGGCTCTCCGATCCCGACGCATACCGTTACCTGCCCCGCTCCGTCGCCTACCTGCCTCCGCCCGACGAGCTCGCCGCATTGTTCCTGCGGGCCGGGTTCCCCGACCTCCGCCGGACACGGTTGGCCGGCGGCATCGCCCAGCTCCTCACCGGGACGAGAGCATGACCCGCTCTCGCTTGACTGCGCAGTTGCGTCGCGGCGGCTTGGTGGCGCGCACCGTGCGCCTCGATGTCGATCCGGCCGACGTCGACCTTATCGGCTGTGCGGGAGCGGACGGCGTGCTCTGGGAGCACGAGGGGGTGAGCCTCGCGGGCCGCGGCGTCGCGACCCGTCTTCCACCCGCACTCGTCGACGACTTCCTCGCCACCATCGAGGTCGAGCAGGACGAGGTCGACGTGCCGGGCACGGGCGCCATCGCCATCGGCGCCCTGCCATTCACGCCCGACGGCGGGGCCGCGCTGATCGTGCCCGAGCGCGTCGTCGGGCGCACGGCGGACGGTGTGGTCTGGGAGACGACCATCGGAGCGCCCGACACCCCGTCTCACGCGGACACCGCCCCTGCAAGTCCGCGCCGCTCGCCGTCGGGCTTCCGCCTCACCGCCGTGCCCAGCCACGCCGACTGGTGCGGGGCGGTGGCGGAGGCCGTGGCACGGATCGAGGCCGGCGAGGTGGAGAAGGTCGTGCTCGCGCGCGCGGTCGACGTCGAGACCGACGGGCCCCTGGTCGTGCCCGACATCCTGCGTCGTCTGCGCGCCCTCTTCCCGTCGTGCATGGTGTTCTCGGTCGACGGCTTCGTGGGAGCCAGCCCCGAGCTGCTCGTCGCCCGGCTCGGCCTCGACGTGCGCTCGCAGCCGCTTGCCGGCACCGTGGCCCGCAGTGGCGATCCCGCGACCGACGCGCGGCTGGCGGGCGCGCTGCTGGCCTCGAGCAAGGATCGCCGCGAGCACGGGCTCGTCGTCGACGCCGTGGCCGCGGCCCTGCGACCCGTCTGCGACCGCCTCGACATCCCGGCGACGCCTGCGATCGTCCCCCTCCGCAACGTGGCCCACCTGGGCACGACGATCCAGGGCCGGCTCGCGGCCCCCGCACCCTCGGCCCTCGCGCTCGCCTGCCGCCTCCACCCGACGCCTGCGGTCGCGGGCACGCCGACGGTCGCCGCGCTCGCGCTGCTCGCACGCCTCGAGGGCTCGACGCGCGGCCGCTACGCGGGGCCGGTCGGATGGGTCGATGCCCGCGGCAACGGCGAGTGGGCGGTGGGCATCCGATCCGCGGAGGTGCGCGGCAACCGGGCCCGGTTGATGTCGGGCAACGGCATCGTCGCCGGCTCCGACCCCGACGACGAGCTCGCCGAGACGCAACTCAAGCTGCAGGCGCTCCTCGCCGCGGTCGTCCGGCCGTGAGCGCGGCCGCCACCGCTTCGTTGATCTCGCGATGGACGGCGACGTTCACCGCCCGGTCGGTGCGAACGTGCACCACGCGCACGCCGCCTCCGTCGAGCGCGGAGCACAGCTCGTCGAGCCGCTCCAGTCGGGTGACGGGCGCGCCGTAGGCGGTCGCGACCCGCGCCAGGTCGAGCCCGTGCGGCGTTCCGAACAACGTCTCGAAGCCGTCGGGCGGGACGAGCTCGGCCTGCGGAAGGAACGAGAAGATGCCACCGCCGTCGTTGTCGACGACGACGAACGTGCAGTCGACGTCGCGCCGGCCGGCCGCGACCAGGCCGCCCGCGTCGTGGAGGAACGCGAGATCACCGAGCAGCGCGAACGTGCGCCGGCCGGGGGTGCCCGCGGCGAGGCCGAGGGCCGTCGACACGACGCCGTCGATGCCGCTCGCACCGCGGTTCGCCACCACCCGCACGCCCTCGCGGGGCGGCGCGTACCACTCGAGGTCGCGCACGGGCATCGACGACGAGACCATGAGCACGGCCTCGCTCGGAAGCAGGTCGAGCAGGGCGCGTGCGACGCCGGGCTCGGTGGGCGCCGTGTGCGCGTCCAGCACCGACGCGATGGTCGCCTGGGCGAGGCGCTCCGCCTCCATCCACCCGTCGAGCCACCCCGGAGGAGACGGCACCGGCCGCGCCACCGTCACCGACGCGGTCACCGTCGCCGCGGTGCGATCGGGGTCGAGCCACGCATGCCGCGGGTGCACGAGCACCTGATCCGCGCCGGACGCGGCCAACCACTCGTTGAGCACGCGCGACGTGAGCGGCGCACCCAGGCGCAGCACGACCTCGGGGCGGTGCTCAGCCGCGAACTCCGGCGAGCGGAGCAGCGCGTCGAACGCGCCCACCGTCGTTCGGGCGGGCACGCGGCATCCCGACCGCGCGTCGGCGACGAGTGGCCAGGCCAGCGCCTCGGCGATGCCGTGCACCACGGGCGGCCTGGGCGCGTCCGCGCCTGCGACGACGACCCCGCGCCGCCCCGCGACCCGATCCGAGACGTCGAGCGCCCCGGGCTCGGCCCGCTCCACCGTGTGCCACGGCCCGCCTCCGGGTCGCGCGGGTGGCAGCGCGTCGGGCTCCCCCACCAACGGCTCGCGGAACGCGAGGTTGAGGTGCACCGGCCCCGGCGCGCCGCCGGCACCCCGCGCCTCGGCCACCGCCCGCGCCGCGAGCGAGCGCCACGCGCCGCGTGACGCGTCGTCGGGCACGCCGGGCTGGGCGAACCAGCGCACCGCCCGGCCGAACAGGTGGACCTGGTCGATGGCCTGCGACGCCCCGACGTCGTGCAGCTCCGGCGGACGATCGGCGGTGCACGCCAGCAGCGGGACGTGCGCGTGGTGAGCCTCGACGACGGCCGGGTGGAGCTCCACGGCGGCCGTCCCGCTGGTGGTCAACACGATGGCGGGGTTTCCGGTGGCGAGACCGAGCCCGAGCGCGTAGAAGCCCGCGGAGCGCTCGTCGAGGTGAACGTGCACGCGGACATCGGCGCGGGCGTGGAGCGCCAGCGCGAGCGGCGTCGACCGCGAGCCCGGCGCGAGCACCGCGTCGGTGACCCCGGCGCGCACCCACTCGTCGACGACCGTCGCCGCGAACGTCGCCTGTACGGTCATGGACGATGACCCGCGTCGTGCTCGTCCACGGGTTCACCCAGACCCACCGCTCGTGGGACGTCGTCGCCGACGCGCTCGCACGCGAGCACGACGTCGTCGCGCTCGACGCGCCGGGCCACGGCGAGCTCTCGGACGTGGCGCTCGACCTGTGGCAGGGCGCCCGGCTGGTGGCCCAGCAGGGAGGACGGGCCGCGTACGTCGGGTACTCGATGGGCGGGCGCCTCTGCCTGCACGTGGCGCTCGCCCATCCCGACTTCGTCGAGGCCCTCGTGCTGGTAGGCGCCACCGCCGGCATCCGTGACGACGTCGAACGCGACGACCGAAGGCGCGACGACGAGGCGCGCGCGGCCCGCATCGAGCGCGAGGGCATGGACGCGTTCCTGCGCGAATGGCTGTCCCAGCCGCTGTTCGCCTCGCTCCCGCCCGACGCGCGCGGGCTCGACGACCGCCGTACGAACACCGCCTCGGGTTTGGCCGCCAGCCTCCGCCTCGCGGGCACCGGCGCCCAGGAGCCGCTCTGGAACCGCCTCGCGGAGCTGGAGATGCCCGTGCTGCTGGTCGCGGGCGAGCGCGACGACACGTTCGCCGCTCTCGCGCACGAGATGGCAACCGCGATCGGCCGCAACGCACGCGTCGCGCTCGTGGCTGACGCGGGTCACGCCGCCCACCTCGAGCGTCCCGACACGTTCGTCGAGATCTTGGAGGCGTTCCTCGGCGGCTAGCTCGCCCACAGCGCTCCGGCGAGCACGACGCCGAACAGCAGTTGCAGACGCGCCGTCGCCTGGAGGACGCCGATCAACGCGGGCCCCTTCGCGCCCTGGAGCACGCGCCGGGACGGCGGCACCGCGAACGGCAGCACGAGCAGCGTGAAGAGCGAAGCCGGGACCGCGGTCGCGAAGGCGCCGATGGCAAAGGCACCGACCGCGAGCGCGACGTAGAGCGCGCGGGTCGCGTCGTCGCCGAGGCGCACCGCCAAGGTGCGCTTGCCCGCCGCCGCGTCGGTCGGTATGTCGCGGAGGTTGTTGACCACGAGCAGGGCCGCGGCCAGCAGGCCCACGGGCACACCGGCCACCACCATCGCGGTGGTGAGCCGCGCCTCCTGCACGTAGGCGGTGCCGGCCGTAGCAACCAGCCCGAAGAACACGAACACGAAGACCTCGCCGAGCCCCGAGTAGCCGTAGGGCCGCGGGCCCCCCGTGTAGAGCCAGCCCGCGGCGACGCAGGCGGCTCCCACCGGCACGAGCCACCAGCTCACCGCCGCCGCCAGCACCAGCCCGATGGCGGCGGCCACCGCGAACGAGGCGAAGGCCGCCCATTTCACCGAGGCGGGCGCGGCGAGACCCGCGGCCACGAGCCGCACCGGTCCCACCCGCACGTCGTCGGTGCCCCGCACGCCGTCGCTGTAGTCGTTGGCGTAGTTGGTGCCCACCTGCAATGCGAGCGCGACGGCCAACGCGCACGCGGCTCGCCACCCGACGAAGCGGTCGTCGCCCGCGGCGAGGCCCGACCCGACGAGGACCGGCACGACCGCGGCCGGCAGCGTGCGCGGCCGCGCCCCCGCGACCCACCGGTTCACGGGCGTCTGGGGTATCGATCGAACTCGGGCCGGCGCTTCTCCACGTACGCGTTGCGGCCCTCCTGAGCCTCCTCGCTGAGGTAGTAGAGGAGGGTGGCGTCGCCTGCGAGCTGCTGGATGCCGGCAAGCCCGTCGTCCGCGGCGTTGAGCGACGCCTTCAGCATGCGGAGCGCGAGCGGCGAGTGCTGCATCATCCGGCGGCACCACGCCAGGGTCTCCTCCTCGAGCCGCTCGAGGGGCACGACCTTGTTCACCAGGCCCATGTCGAGCGCGGCCTGGGCGTCGTACTGCTCGCACAGGTACCAGATCTCGCGCGCCTTCTTTTGACCGACGATGCGTGCCAGGAGCCCCGAGCCGTAGCCACCGTCGAAGCTCCCGACCCGCGGGCCGGTCTGCCCGAACCGGGCGTTCTCCGCCGCGATGGTCAGGTCGCAGACGACGTGCAGGACGTGCCCGCCGCCGATGGCGTAGCCCGCGACCATGGCGATCACCGGCTTCGGGGTGCGCCGGATCTGCACCTGGAGGTCGAGCACGTTGAGCCGGCCGATCCCCTTGTCGTCCTTGTAGCCGTCGTCGCCCCGGACGCGCTGGTCGCCGCCCGAGCAGAACGCCTCGGTGCCCTCCCCGGTGAGGATGACCACGCCGATGTCGGGGTCGTCGCGCGCCTCGTTGAAGGCGTGGCTGAGCTCGAAGAGCGTTCGGGGCCGGAAGGCGTTGCGCACCTCGGGGCGACAGATGGTGAGCTTGGCGATGCCCTCGCCGTCGAGCACCTCGTAGCGGATGTCGCCGTACTCCCCCGAGGGACGCCAGCGGGGGCCCTGCCGGCCCTCGAGGCCAAAAGCATCGCCCTCCCGATTCATGCGATCACTCCTAGAGCGTTCACTCATACGGTCTCGCGTACGCTACCGCCCGTGCCCCGCCTGGTGGCAGTCGAGACCGACGAGGGGTTCGTGGCCGGCCTCCGCCGGGCGTGGGACCGGGGCGACGCGGTCCTGCCCCTCGACCACCGCCTCCCGGCGCCCGCACGCGAGCGGGTCCTGCGCCGCCTGGGGGCGGGCGACGCGGTCGAGGACGGCGATGCCCTGGTCGTGGCCACCAGCGGCTCGACGGGCGAGCCCAAGGGCGTCGTGCTCACCCACGAAGCGGTGGGCGCCTCGGCCCGGGCGGGCAACGCCGCCCTCGGCGTCGACCCCGGCGCGGGGGACGAATGGCTCGCCTGCCTCCCCCTCTCGCACCTCGGCGGCCTCGGCGTGGTCACCAAGGCGCTCCTCACCGGCACGCCCCTGACCGTGCACGCCGGGTTCGACGCCACCGCGGTGGCGCGCACTGCCGCCGACGTCGCGGCCCGCGGCCACCGGCTGCTGACCACCCTCGTCCCCACCGCCTTCGCGCGCGTCGACCCCGGGCTGTTCCGCGCCATCGTGCTCGGCGGGGCGCCCGTGCCCGGGGAGCTGCCTGCGAACGTCGTCACCAGCTACGGGCTCACGGAGACGTGCGGCGGGTGCGTGTACGACGGCCGGCCCTTCGCCGGCGTCGAGACCCGCATCGCCGACGACGGTCAGATCCTCGTGCGCGGCCCGGTGCTGCTGCGCGGCTACCGCGACGGCACCGATCCGAAGACGGTCGACGGCTGGCTCGCGACCGGTGACGCGGGCTCGCTCGACGGCGAGGGCCGCCTGCGCGTGGACGGCCGGCTGACCGACCTCATCATCACGGGCGGCGAGAACGTGTGGCCCGCCGCGATCGAGAAGGTGCTGCGGCAACACCCGCGCGTCGGTGAGGTCGCCGTCGGCGGACGGCCCGATCCCGAATGGGGCGAGCGGGTCGTGGCCTGGGTGATCGCGGTGCGCGACTCCGACCCACCCACCCTCGACGACCTCCGGTCGCTCGTGAAGGCGCACCTCCCCGCGCCCGCGGCGCCGCGTGAGCTGGTGCTTGTGGACGACCTGCCGCGCACGCGCAGCGGCAAGGTCCGGCCACCTGAGCGAGAACCGAAGCGCAGCGGAGGATCGCAGCTCCATGAAAAGATGGCGGTGGAACAGCCGAGGAACGAGGATGTTCCACCGACCAACGGTTAGCGTCGACCTGTGCGCGCCGAGGTCGTCGTCGACGGCATCGAGTTCGGGGAGGGCCCGGTGTGGTGCGAGCGCGACGGGACCCTCGTCGTCACGAGCGTCACGGGCGGTTGCCTCTGGCGCGTCTGGCCCGAAGCCGGGCGGTGCGAGCTGCTGGCCGACACCGACGGCGGCGCCAACGGCGCGACACCGACGGCCGACGGCGGCTTCCTCGTCACCAACAACGGGGGCGTCGACCTCACTGCGACGGGCGTGATCGAGAACCCTCCGCCCCCGCGGTTCGCGCCGCCGGGACTGCAGCACGTGAGCGCGGACGGCGAGGTCACCTACCTCGCCCGCGACGGGCTGCGCGCGCCCAACGACCTGTGCGTCGGGGACGACGGCGTCGTGTACTTCACCGACCCGGGGCACTTCCCACCGCCGAGGGGCGAGCTCGTCGGGCGGGTGATGGCCTACGAGCGCGACGGCACCCTGCGCACCCATGCCGACGGCTTCTGGTACTGCAACGGCATCGCCTTCGACCTCGCGGGAAACCTGGTCGTCATCGAGCGCGCCGGCCTGCAGCGGCTCAACCCTGACGGCACCCGCGAGTGGGTCATCGAGACGCTCGGTCACGGCGCGGGTGACGGCTTCTGCCTCGACCGTGACGGCCGCTACTACGTCGCCTCGACCATCGAGCACGGCGTGCGGGTGATCGAAGACGGCAAGGACGTCGAGTTCCTCGAGATCGAGGGCGAGGGCGTCACCACCAACTGCTGCTTCGGTGGCGCCGACGGGCGGCTGCTGTTCGCCACCGACGCCGTCCCCGGCCGCGTCGTCGTGTGGGAGGGGCTCACCACGCCCGGCCTACCCGTTCACGCCTGGCCGGGGCCCGGCCCCCACTCGTTCTCGTCGTAGACAACCGTCGTGAGCACGGCTGCGTACGACAAGAACGCGGTCGAGGGGCCGGCTCGGCCCGACGTCACAACTTCGTCGCGGGCGCGCAGTACTCCTCGCCCAACCGTCCGATGGTGTCGCGGATGCCCGCGGCATCGAGCGCGAACGCCATCAGGACGAGCTGGTCGACGCCCGCGTCGCGGAACTGCACGAGGTGCTCGGGTCGAACCGGCTCCAGGTACGGGGAGACGGTGACGTCGACGTCGGCGCGGCTGCGGCCCCGCTCGTCGAGCAGGCGATGGAGCGCGGCGACCCGCTCGCGCGCCGCGTCGGGCATCAGGTTGAACGCGTGCCAGCCGTCGCCCAGGTCGGCCACCCGGCGCAGCGCGGCGTCGCTCTCGCCGCCGAAGTACAGGGGTGGATGCGGCTGCTGGACCGGCTTGGGGAACATGCGGCACGCGGGCAGGCGGTAGAAGCGGCCCTCGTAGGACGACACCTCGTCGCACCAGAGGCGCTTGCACACCTCGACGTACTCGCGGCAACGGGCGGCGCGTTGTGGGAACGGGGCGTCGAGCGCCTCGAACTCCTCGCGCAGCCAACCGATGCCGATGCCCACGTCGAGCCGCCCCGCGGCCAGCCAGTCGACCGTCGAGATCTCCTTGGCCGTCGCCACCGGGTTGCGTTGCGGCAGCAGGCACACGGCAGTGCCGATGCGCACGCGCTCGGTGCTCGCGGCGATGAACCCGAGGGCGGCGAAGGGGTCGAGCATCCCCGACGTGGCAGGGATGGTGATCTTGCCGTCACCTGCGTACGGATAGAGCGACTCGTACTCGTCGAAGAGCACCACGTGCTCGCCCAACCACACCGACGCGAACCCGTTGTCCTCTGCCGCTCGGGCGAAGGCGGTCAGGAACTCGGGCGTCGCGATCGGCGCCACGCTCGGCACGAACAGGCCGACACGCACGCCGGCGCTACCCGCCGAAGCCGGGGGAGATGAGCGCGCCGCCGTCGATCACCATCACCTCGCCGGTGACCCACGAGGCGGCGTCGCAGGCGAGGAAGAGCGCCGCCCGGGCGATGTCCTCGGGCTCGCCCAGTCGCTTCAGGGGCACGTGTGAAGCCACCGCCTCCTCCGCGGGCTCCCAGAGGGCGCGGGCGAAGTCGGTCTTCACCAGCCCCGGGGCGATGGCGTTGACGCGCACCTTCGGCGCCAGCTCGACCGCCAGGTGCTTGGTGAGGTGGATGAGGGCGGCCTTGGTGTTGTCGTACGTGCCGATGGCGCCGCCGAAGCTGAGGCCACCGACGGACGCGATGTTGAGCACCACACCACCGCGCGCCTTCATCGCGGCCCGCCACGCCAGCTGGGTCCACACGAACGGACCGCGCAGGTTCACGTCGAAGGTCTTGTCGTAACGCGGCAGGTCGCAGTCGATCGCCGGGCCCATGTAGGGGTTGGTCGCGGCGTTGTTGACCAGGACGTCGAGTCCGCCCAGCCGCTCCACGGTCGCCGCCACGCAGGCCTCCGCCTGTGCCGGGTCGCCTGCGTTGGCAGCGAACACCTCGGTCTCGCCGTCGATGCCGGCCGCCGCCTTCTCGAGGGCCTCCTGCTTTCGCGACGAGAGCATCACCCGGGCGCCGTTCTCCGCGAACACCTTGGAGATGGCGAAGCCGATGCCCTTCGACGCCCCGGTGACGAGCGCGGTCTTTCCGTCGAGTCGGAGTTCCATGCCGCGAACAATAGGCTCGGGCGTCGTGAACCGACTGGCGGACGAGACCAGCCCCTACCTGCAGCAGCACAAGGACAACCCGGTCGACTGGTACCCGTGGGGCGACGAGGCGTTCGCCCGGGCACGCGCCGAGGACAAGCCGGTGCTGCTCTCCGTCGGCTACTCCGCCTGTCACTGGTGCCACGTGATGGCGCACGAGTCCTTCGAGGACGGCGAGACCGCGGCGCTGATGAACGACCTCTTCGTCAACGTGAAGGTCGATCGCGAGGAGCGCCCCGACGTCGACGCGGTCTACATGGACGCGGTGCAGGCGATGACCGGTCAGGGGGGCTGGCCGATGACGATGTTCCTCACGCCCGAACGACGGCCGTTCTACGGCGGCACCTACTACCCCCCGGTGGCCCGCCACGGCATGCCGAGCTTCACCGACGTGTGCCGCGCGGTCGACGACGCCTGGCGGACGCGGCGCGACGAGCTGCTCGGGCAGGCCGACAAGCTCACGGCCGCGCTCGACCGCACGCTCACGGTCACGAGCGACGCGACGGCCGGTGAGGTCGGGCGCGACGTGTTGGACGGCGCAACCGAGGCGCTCGCATCGCAGTTCGACCGGCAGTGGGGAGGCTTCGGCCGGGCGCCGAAGTTCCCGCACGAGACGGGCATCGAGCTGCTCCTCCGCGCGTCCGCGCGCGGTGATCGCCCGCAGCTGCTGGACCTCGCGGTGACGACGCTCGACGCCATGGCGTCCGGAGGCATCTACGACCACCTGGGCGGAGGGTTCGCGCGCTACTCCGTCGACAACCGCTGGCTGGTCCCGCACTTCGAGAAGATGCTGTACAACCAGGCGCTCCTCGGGCGGTGCTACCTCCACGCCTGGCAGATCAGCGGCGAGCCGCGCTTCCTGCAGGTGCTCGACGAGACGATCACCTACGTGCTGCGCGACCTGCGTCACGCCGACGGCGGCTTCTACTCCGCGGAGGACGCCGACTCCGAGGGCGAGGAGGGCAGGTTCTACGTCTGGACGCTCGACGAGGTCACGGCTCTGCTCGGCGACGACGCGCGTGCGGCCGTCGAGCACTGGGGCATCACCGCGGCGGGCAACTTCGAGGGCGCCAACATCCTGCACCTGCCCGAGCGCGGTGCGCTCGCGCGCGACAGCGGGCTCGAGCACGCCCGGCAGGTGCTCTTCGAGGCACGCGAGAAGCGCGTCCGCCCCGGGCTCGACGACAAGGTGCTCACCGAGTGGAACGCGCTGTTCCTCGCCACACTGGCCGAGGCGGCGGCCGCCACCGGGCGCCACGACTGGATGGACGCGGCGACCGCGTGCGGCGAGTTCCTGCTGGCGAGGCTCCGCGGTGTGGACGGGCGCTGGCTGCGGTCGTTCAACGCCGGACGCGCCCACCATCTCGCCTATGCGGCCGACTACGCCGCCCTGGTCGACGCCTTCACCCGCCTCGGTGAGGCCTCCGGGCGCCGCCGCTGGACCGACGTGGCGCGCGAGACCGCCGACGCGATGCTCGACCTGTTCTGGGACGACGACGGCGGCGGCCTGTTCACGACGGGCCACGACGCCGAGCGCCTCATCACGCGTGCCAAGGACGTGCTCGACAACGCCACGCCCGCCGCCAACTCGCTCGCCGCCGTCGCGCTCCTCCGCCTCGGCGCGCTGGTCGGCGAGCCGCGCTACGAGGAGCGGGCGACCACGATCATCGACCTCCTCGCCGGTCCGCTCGTCCGGCAGCCGACCGCGTTCGCGCACCTGCTCGCGGCCGTCGACCTCGCCACGTCGTCGATCAGCGAGGTCGCCGTCGTCGGCGACCGACCCGAGCTGGTGCGCGCCGTGCAGGCGCGCTATCTCCCCGACGCGGTGCTCGCGTGGGGCGAGCCGTACCCCTCACCGATGTTCGAGGGACGAGAGCCGGGCCTCGCGTACGTCTGCGAGAACTACGCGTGCAAGCGACCGGTCGACGACGCCGACGCGCTGGTCGCGCAGCTCACCAGCGTCCCCGGTGGATGACGTCGGCGGCCGGCCGGCGACCGCGCCGCAGCGACGGTGAGGGCTCGTCGGCTCGCGGCCAGCCGATGGCCAGCGCGCCGATCGGCGTGTAGGCGTCGGGCACGCCGAAGGCGGCGCGGAACGCGTCGGGCGTGAAGATGCCGAAGAACAGCGCGCCCAGACCCGCGTCGACGGCGGTGAGGAGCATGAGCAACGCCGCGAACCCGGTGTCGATGTCCCAGTACGGCACGGGCCAGCGCCGCTCGTCGCGATCCGTCCAGCCCTTGTCGGGCTCGGCGTAGCGGTCGAGGTATGCCTGCTTGTGCGCCAGCGGTACGATCACCAACGGGGCGCGGAAAAGGCCCTGCCACCGGAAGGCGGCGCGCGCGGCATCGTCGTCGAATGTCGCCGACCAGAAGCGCGCCGTCTCGTCGCGACCTTCGAGCACGAGGAACGCCCAACCCTGACTGAACCCGGCCGACGGCGCGCGCTGGGCATTGGCCAGGATGCGCTCCACCACGTCGGCCGGCACGGGCCGGTCGTCGAAGTTGCGCACCATCCGCCGGCGCCGGACGACGTCGTCGAACTGCACGGGGTCCACCCTACGCGCGCGCGACTCGCCCACTATGGAGGCGTGGGGGGAGCCGTGCTGAGCCGTGTGGGCATCGAGCGTGTGGACATCGAGCGTGTGGACATCGAGCGTGTGGACATCGAGATGCTCGTGCTCGCGGCGGAGCCGCACGCGTGTGTGAGCGTCGACACCGCGTCGGGCGCCTTCGTACGGGCCCGCTACCCCGAGGGCGCGTTCGCGCGCCTCGCGCCGCTCGACCTCGCTACAGCCGAGCTCGCGGCACCGGCGACGCCGGTCGACGCGACGCGCCCGGAGTTGGTCGACCTCGCCGCCGCGCCAAGACGGGTCGGCCGTCTGGCCGGGCGCCGGGCCGAACGGCTCCTGCGACCGCTCCACCACCCGCGCGGCCGCCCGCTCCTGGGTTTCGTCGGGCCCGCGGTGCGGTTCTGGACGCTCACCGGAGATCGTCCGTCGGTGGCCATCGTCGAGCCCGAGCGCGGACCGCGACTCCGACCCACGGACCACGGCTACGAGTGCCACTTCGAATGGCGCGGCCTGCGCCACGTGCTCCCCCTCGCCGATCGCGGCGCTGCCGCCGCCCTCGACCGCTGGGGCCCCGCGCACCTCTCGCGCGTCCTCGGCTTCCGCCCCGGCCGGCTGCTCGTCGCGCTCAGCCCGCCGGTGAACGGCTACTGCTACAAGGTCGTGGCCGGCCTGTTGCCCCGCCGCTGAGAGTCCCGCCGCGGAAGCGGATCAGATCAGAGCAGCGATGCGAGGTCTTCGGCCATCGCCCAGCCGAAGCCGATCAACGCGTCGCCGCGGTTGTCGTCGACCGGGTCGAAGAAGGCGCGCACCTCGGGGTCGATGGCGTCGGGCTTCACGCTCTCGACGTCGACTGCGGGCGGACGGTTGCCGTCGCCCTTGAGCACGAACGTGCGGTCGTCGATGCGGCCCTCGGCGCCGAAGCGCTTGGCCAGGCGCCGGCTCCATGCCCGCTCCTCGCCCGTGGCCTTGTGACCGGGGCGGGGCACGATGTCGTAGCACGTCCTCGTCGGGGAAGGCCAGCACGGCTCGGCGCAGCTGGTCACCCATGATCGCCCGCAGCACGGTGTCGCGTTTCGACGTGCGCCGCACCGACGCCATGCCCACGAGCACGCACGGGGTGCCGCCGATGCGCTCGAGCGTGCAGAACGAGAACCCGTGGAGCCGGTTGCCCTCGCGGGCCTGGGTGACCAGCACCCACTCGTCGCGCTGCTTCGACAGCAAGCCCACGTCGTAGCCGGCGGGGCCGTCGGCGCAGATGTCGGCCATCCCCGCCAGCTCGGCGTCGCCCAGGGCGGTGCAGTCCTTGGTGTCGACTTCGATCGCCATTGTGCGTGCGCGCTCCCCGGGGTGAGTCCTGCCACCAGTTTATCGGGGCAGAACGTGTTCTTCCCACGCCAGCCGTCAGCCCATCAGTCCAATCGGTCCGGGGAGGGTTCGCAACTCGGCGCAGAGGCCGTTGCGATCGTCGACGTTGAACTCGTCGGGGAGGCGAATACGCGTGTCGCCGACGTGCAGCACCACCCGGGTGGCGCCCGGGTGCTCCCGCAGGACGCTCTTCAGTCGCTCGACGAGCGACGAGGTGAGCGAGTGCACCGGCAACGTGAGGCTCAGCTCGCGCTGGTCGCCGAGCACGAGCGCGGGGCGCCTGATCTCGAGGGCGATGATCTTGGCGGGCTCCTCCCGCAGGTCGAGGCGACCCTTGACGCACACGACGGTGTCGTCGGCGAGCTGCGGCCCGTACTCGTGCATCGTCTTCGGGAACACCATCACCTCGACCGCGGCCTGCAGGTCCTCGAGGGTGAAGACGGCCATGAGGTCGCCCTTCTTGGTGTACTTGCGGCTCAGCGCGGTGACGACGCCGCCGACCCAGCGGGTATCGCCGTCGCGCATCTCGCGCAGCTCCGCCAGCGTGCAGTCGACCTCGCGGCGCAGCGCGGCCTCGGCGCCCATCAGCGGGTGGTCGCTCACGTAGAGCCCGAGCATCTCCTTCTCGAACGCCAGGCGCTGCGACTTGTCGAACTCGTGGTCGGGGATGGGGACGCGCTCGTCGGACGCCCCGGGGCGCTCGCTCCCGCCACCGAGGCCCGAGAAGAGGTCGAACTGGCCCTCGGCCTCGCGCCGGCGCCGGTTGAGGACGCGGTCGACGATCTGCTCGAACACCATGAGCAGCCCCCGTCGGGGATGGCCCAGGCAGTCGAAGGCGCCGCCCTTCACGAGTGACTCGACCGTGCGCTTGTTGAGCACCATCGGGTCGACGCGCTCGCAGAAGTCGTAGAAGTCGACGAAGGGACCGTTGCGCTCGCGCTCGCTCACCACGTGCGCGACCAGGCCGGTGCCCACGTTGCGGATGGCGGAGAGGCCGAACGGGATGGTGTCGCCGCGCGCGATGAAGTCCGAGGACGACAGGTTGACGTCGGGGACCAGCACCTTGATGCCGAGGGCGCGGCACTCCGCCAGGTAGACGGCGGTCCTGTCCTTGTCGTCCTTCACCGACGTGAGCAGGGCGGCGAGGTACTCGACCGGGTAGTGGGCCTTGAGCCAGGCGGTCTGGTAGGCGACGTACCCGTAGCCGTAGGAGTGGCTCTTGTTGAACGCGTAGTCGGCGAACGGCTCGATGACGTCGAAGAGCTTGGTGCCCAGCTGCTCTCCGTAGCCCCGGGCGGTGCAGCCGGCGACGAACTTCTGGCGCTCGGCCTTGAGGAGGGCGCGGATCTTCTTGCCGCACGCCTTGCGCAGGTTGTCGGCCTCCTCGAGCGTGTACCCCGCGAACTTCTGGGCGACGCGCATGACCGACTCCTGGTAGATCATCAGGCCCTGCGTGTCCGCCAGTAGCTCCTCGAGATCGGGGTGCAGATAGGTGATGGGCTTGCGGCCGTTCTTTCGGTCGGCGTAGTCGTTGTGCATGTTGGCCGCCATCGGCCCCGGCCGGTAGAGCGCCACGAGCGCGGCCACGTCGTCGAACGAAGTCGGGGTGAGCGAGCGCATCAGGGCACGCATGGGGCCGCCCTCGAGCTGGAACACCCCGATCGAGTCGCCCCGCTGCAGCATCGCGAACGTGAGCTCGTCGTCGAGGGGGACGCTGTCGATGTCGACGTCGACGCCGCGGGACTCGCGGATGATCTCGCGCGTCTGCTCGATGACGTCGAGGTTGCGCAGGCCGAGGAAGTCCATCTTCAACAGGCCCAGGTCCTCGACGCCGTGCATCTCGTACTGCGTGACGATCGGCGCGTCGTCGATCGAGCCGTTCGCCCGGTCGCTGCTCGCGGCCCGGTCGCCGCTGCCGGCCGCGGTGAGGGGCTTGCGCTGGATGGGCAGGTACTCGGTGAGCGGCTGGTTGGTGATCACCACCGCCGCCGCGTGGATGCCGTCCTGGCGCCGCAGGCCCTCGAGGCCCTTGGCCACGTCGATGACCTTGCGGGCATCGGGGTCGGCCGCGTACATCTCGCGTAGCTCGCCGGCCATCTTGTAGCCGTCGTCGTGGCCCGCCTCGGGCTCGAGGCACGCGCGCAGCGGCGTGTCGCGTCCCATGATCAGCGCGGGCATCGCCTTCGCGATGCGGTCGCCGACCGCGTACGGGTAGTTGAGGACGCGTGCCGCGTCGCGGACCGCCGCCCGGGCCTTGATCGTGGAGAACGTGACGATCTGGGCCACGTGGTCCCAGCCGTACTTCTCGGTGGCGTAGCGGATCATCTCGCCCCGGTAACGCGAGTCGAAGTCCATGTCGATGTCGGGCATCTGCTTGCGGCCCGGGTTGAGAAAGCGCTCGAACAGCAGGTCGTAGCGGATCGGGTCGAGGTCGACGATGCCGAGGCAGTACGCCACGCAGCATCCCGCCGCGCTCCCGCGCCCGGGGCCCACCCGGATTCCCTTCTCGCGCGCGTGGCGGATGAGGTCCCAGACGACGAGGAAGTACGCGGAGAACCCCATGTCGGCGATGACACCGAGCTCGTAGTCGACGCGAGCGCGCGCCTGCTCGGGCACCGGTGCGCCGTAGCGCCGCTCGGCGCCCTGCAGCGTGAGCCGGCGCAGGTACTCGGCGTCGGTGGCGAAGCCTTCGGGCAGCGGGAACGACGGCAGCTCGGGCTTGCCGAACTCGATCTCGACGTTGGCGCGCTCCGCGATCCACAGCGTGTTGTCGCACGCCTCCGGCCAGTGCTCGAAGAGCCGCCGCATCTCTGCCGCGGACTTGAGGTAGTGCTCCTCGCCGTCGAACTTGAAGCGCTTGGGGTCGTCCATCGACGAGTTGGTCTGCACGCAGAGCAGGGCGTCGTGGGCGACGTGGTCGTCGCGGTGGGTGTAGTGGCTGTCGTTGGTGGCGAGCAGCGGCGCGTCGAGCCGGCGCGCGATGTCGATGAGCTGCGGGTTGGTGCGGCGCTGCGCCTCGAGCCCGTGGTCCTGGAGCTCGACGAAGAGGTTGTCGCGCCCGAAGATGTCCTGCAGCCGCGCCGCGAGCGCCGTGGCCTTCTCGACGTCGCCCTCGAGCAGCGCCTGCAGCACGACGCCACCGAGGCAGCCCGTGGTGGCGATGACGCCGTCGTGGTGCCGCTCGAGCAGCTCCCAGTCGAGCCGGGGCTTGTAGTAGTAGCCCTCGAGGTACGCCGCGCTCGACAGCTTCATGAGGTTGCGGTAGCCGGCGTCGTTCTCGGACAGCAGGGTGAGGTGGTAGTAGAGCTTCTCGCCACCGTCGACGTCGCCGCCGGTGTCGTCGACCCGCCCCCGCCGCACGGGCCGCTCCCAACGGCTCTCGGCGGCCATGTACGCCTCGGTCCCGATGATCGGGGTGATGCCCTGGGCCCGGCACTCCTTGTAGAAGTCGAGGACGCCGTACATGTTGCCGTGGTCGGTGATGCCGATCGCGGGCTGCCCGTCGGCCACCGCGGCGGCCACCACCTCCCCGATGCGGGCCGCGCCGTCGAGCATGGAGAACTCGGTGTGCAGGTGCAGGTGGGTGAACGAGCTCGCCCCGCCCGGGTTCTCTCTGCCTGCGTTCTCCGGGCCTGTCTTCTGCACGCGGCCGCTCCGTCCCTCGCGTCGGTTCTGGAGGTTCTCCACAGGGCCTGTGGACGAGTTACAGAGTTGTGATTCTAGTCGGCGCGTCGAGGGCCCGTCACTGGCTTCTCCCGACCCGCTCCTGCTCCTGCCGGCCTCCAGGGCCTACAGGTAGGTGCCGGGGCGCTCGGGGCCCGGCTCGGAGCGGGTGCCCGGGGGCAGGCCCCGGCGGTTCAGCTCCTCCAGCTGGGCCCGCGCGGCCATCTGCTGGGCGAAGAGCGCGGCCTGGATGCCGTGGAACAGGCCCTCGAGCCACCCGACCAGCTGGGCCTGGGCGATCCGGAGCTCCGCCTCGGTGGGCGCGTTGTCGTCGAACGGCAGGGAGAAGCGCGCCAGCTCCTCCTTCAGGTCGGGGGAAAGGCCCTCGGCGAGCTCGCGGATCGAGGTCTCGTGGATCTCGCGGAGGCGGGCCCGGCCCTTCTCGTCGAGCGGCGCCCGGCGTACCTCCTCGAGGAGCTCCTTCACCATGGCGCCGATGCGCATCACCTTGGCCGGCTCGGCGACGGACTCGATCGCCGCCGAGGCCTGCTCCTGCCCGTCGGTGCCGCCACCGTCGGGCACGACGACGAGCTCGGGCGGTTGGGGCGTGTGGGAGTCGGACATGCCCCCTTTCGTAGTCCCGATCAGGCCCGCGCGGCCAACAAGGGGACGAGCATCTCCGCCGACGTGAGCGAACCGTGGCGGCTGCGCAGGTGGACCTCGCCGGTGTCGCCGGGATCGAGGAACGCGACCGCGTCACGCGCCGCGATGACGACATCGCCCAGCCGGGAGATGCCGTCGGCCGTGAGGTCGCCACCGAACCATCCCTCGCTCGTCGCCTCCGCCAGCGTGCGCACCCACGCCCGGTCACCGTGACAGCGGCGGGCAGCCGCCGCGAGCGCATCGCTCTGTCCGGGACGGGCGTGGAGCCAGCGGAAGCGTCCCTCGCCCGACAGCATCGTCACCCGATCGAGCACGTCGGTGGCGAGCGAGACGACGTTCTCGCCCACGTCGACCTGGCCGTGGTCGGACGTGACGACGAGCGCCGCGTCCGGTGGCAGGAGCGCCATGATCTCCTCAGACACGCGGTCGGCCGCGGCGACCTCGGCGTCGTACTGCCGGCCCAGACCGAACTCGTGCGCGACCTTGTCGACACCGTCGTAGTACGCGTAGACGAAGGGCTCGCCGTCCTCCAGCAACTGGCCCACCGTGCTCACGAGGGTGGAAGGCATGCGCCAGCCGTAGAACCGCACGCCCGACAGGTGCGCGGTCGTGAAGCCCGTCTCCGCGAACTCGGCGCGCGTGATGACCGGTGGGTGGACGCCGCCGAACGGCTCGGCGAGCTGGAAGTCCTCGGGCGGCAGCGTGACGCGGGCGTCGCCCGCCGACGTGCGCCAGCGCAGGACGTTGAGCACCTGGTCGCCCTCGACGCGGACGCGGTAGCCGACGACGCCGTGCTTGGCGGGCGATAGTCCGGTCGTCAGTGACGTGAGCGCGGTGGCCGTGGTCGAGGGCACGACCGTGGTGATGGGGCCGCCGGTCATGCGCGACAGAGTGGGAGCCAGACGCGCCCGCTCGGTGAGCTGCTCCCAGCCCAGCCCGTCGAGCACGAGCAGCACGGTCTGGCGGGCGCCGCGTGCGGGCGCGGGCACCCACGCCGGCGTCGGCCCCATGAGGAGTGCGTGCATGACGCCGTCGATGCACGCACCGCCGTACGCGGGAAGGACGGGGCGGCCCGCGCCGCGGCCCGCCTCCCCGCTGCGCCAGTCAGCCCCGCCGGCGGCCGCATCCATACCGTGAGACTACGGGGACAACCGACAACAGACGGGTACCTCGCCGGTAGCATGGGCCCGTGAAGGTCTCCACGCGGGGCGACTACGCGAGCCGGGCCCTGCTGTCACTCGCGCTCCACACCGACGAGGCCGGCCCGACCTCGGTGCGCGACATCGCCGAGCGCACCGGTCTCCCCCAGCCCTACCTCGAGCAGATCCTGCTCGCGCTCAAGGGCGCGGGACTGGTGCGGTCGAAGCGGGGCGTGGGCGGGGGCTACGTGCTCGCGCGCGACCCCGCGGAGATCACGCTCAGCGAGATCGTGAGCGCGGTCGACGGTCCGATCGTGGCCGGCGACTTCGGCGAGCCGCACCAGAACGGCGCGTGCGACCACGAGGGCCAGTGCGTGCTGCTCGCGTTGTGGGCCGACGTCGGCGAGCACATGCGCCAGCACCTGCTGTCGTTCACCCTCGCCGACATCGCGGCGCGGGCCCAGGGGCTGCGCCGGCCCCTCGACGCCCTCACCTGAGCCCGCCGTCACCTGAGCCCGGCGACGACCTCCGCCAGGTCCGGCGGCAGCGCCGCGTCGTACTCCACACGCGCGCCGGTGGCGGGATGGTCGAACGCGAGGCGGTACGCGTGCAGAAACGGCCGCCCCAGCGGCACCGACGGCCGCGCCCCCCGGTAGCGCGTGTCGCCCACGACGGGGTGGCCGATCGCAGCCAGGTGCACCCGGATCTGGTGGGTGCGGCCCGTCTCCAACCGACACTCGACGAGCGCGAGCTCGGCCGGACGCGTGAACGACCGGCGCACACGGAACCGCGTCCGCGCCTCGCGACCGCGCGCCGAGATCGCCATGCGCGTGCGGTCGACCTCGGCCCGCCCAACGGGCGCGTCGATCAGGCCCGCCGGGGCGTCGAAGTGGCCCCAGGTCAGCGCGACGTAGGCCCGCTCCACGGCACGGGCGCGCAGTTGGGCCACGAGCGAGGCGTGGGCCGCGGGGGTGCGGGCCACGACGAGCAGTCCCGACGTGCCCCGGTCGAGCCGGTGCACGACGCCCGGACGACCGGGATCGCCCACCTCGGCCACGTCGGGGAAGCGCGCAAGCACGCCGTTGACGAGGGTGCCCCCGACGTTGCCCGCGCCGGGATGGACCACCAGGCCCGCGGGCTTGTCGATCACGATCACGTGCTCGTCCGCATGGACCACGTCGAACGCGACGCCCGCGTCGGGCGCGGGCCGCGGGGCCTCGACGTCACTCGGCGGCAGGTCGACCTCCACCACCTCGCCCTCGACGACCCGCCGGGAGCGCGAGCCGCCGGCCGCGCCTCCCACGCGGACGTCGCCCGCGTCGACGAGCTCGGCGACCCGCGAGCGCGGGAGGCCGGTCAGCAGGGCGACGACGCGATCGAGGCGCTCACCGTCGAGCGCGCGCGGGATGGTCTCCCTCAAGGTTCGGCCCGACGCCGCCCCGCGGTCAGCACCAGCAGGATGCACCCGCAGGTGATGGCCGAGTCCGCGAGGTTGAAGACCGGCCACCACCGCAGGTCGATGAAGTCGATGACCGCGCCGCGCAACATCCCCGGGCCACGGAAGAGGCGGTCGCCGAGGTTGCCGAACGCGCCGCCGAGCACCAGGCCCAACGCGATCGCGACCGCGAACCGCGTGTTGGTCTCGCCCCGCACGACGACGACCAGGACCACGCCGACCGCGACGAGGGCCAGGACGGGCACGAAGCTGGAGCCGAGCCCGAACGCGCCGGCCTTGTTGAAGGTGAGCGCGAGCCGCAGCGACCCGACCAGGTGGATGGTGCGGTCGTCGAGCGTCCGTAGCGCCCACCACTTGGTGAGCTGATCGAGGACGATCACGATCACGGCCACCACGGCGACGAGCCCAGAGCGCCGCCGCACCGGGTTGTCGCCGCCGCCGGGCGGGCCTACCGGCGCGACAGCCCGCCGCTCTTGCACGCGACGCACAGCGAGGCGTACGGCAGCGCCTCCAGCCGGGCTCGGACGATGGGCTGGCCGCACTGCTCGCACAGGCCGTAGGTGCCCGCGTCGATCTTGGCGAGCGCGCGATCGATCTCGTCGACGGCCGCCGAGGCCTGGGCGCTGAGCGTCAGGTCGCGCTCGCGTTCGACGTTCATGGTCGCGCCCTCGCCGGACTCCTCGTCGAACTGGATGTCGCCGGGCTCCATCTCCTCGGCCAGCTGCTCGGCCTCGAGCCGCAGCGTCTCGGCCTGATGGGTGTAGGTCGCCCGTTCCTCCAGCAGCTTCTCGCGCTGCTTCTCGAAGAACCGCAACGTCGCGGCCGACGGCTTCCTCGGCGCCGGCGTCTTCACCGGCTTCGGGGCGGGCGCTTCCTTCGCCGCCTTCGCCGGCACCGTCTTGACGGGTGTGGCCTTCGCCGCCACCGCCTTGTCGGGCACCGGCTTTGCGACTGCGGCCTTTGGAGCTGCGGCCTTCGTGGGTGCGGTCTTCGTGGGTGCCGCCTTCGCAGGGAGGGGCTTGGCCGACGCGGGCTTGACCTTGGCGGGCGGCGACGCCTTGCCCTTCGCCGGCACCGCCTTGGTGGGCACGGCTCTGGTGGGCCCCGCCTTGGTGGCGGTCCTGGTCGCCGCGGCCTTGGTGGTCGTGGCCTTCGTCGGCGGCCGCTTGGTCGCGGTGGGGGCCGGCGGCTTGACCGCTCGGCCCGTCGCCTTGGCCGGCTTCGCGGGCGCCGCCGCCTTGACCGCCTTCGTCGTCTTGGCTGGGGTCGATCGGGCCGCGGCCCGCGCCGGACGCGCCCTGCCGGCTGCGACTGGCTTGCTGGCTGCGACTGCTCTGCTCGCTCTGCCGGTGCTCGGCATCGTTACGGCTCCCCGGGGCGAAAGGCTGCGCACCCTACCACGGGGGTCGGACTACCTCAGCGCATGCCTTGGCGAACCTCGGGACCGGGTCCCGCCTTCCCCTCCTCGACCACCTGCTCCAGCCGTCGCCGGAAGCCGTCGAGCTCGATCCCGCTGATGCGGAAGCGCTTCTCCCGGCTCGATGCGCCGCCGACGAGCTCGACCTGGGCGGCCCCCACGCCGAACGTCTCCGCCAGCAGCGCGGCGCTCGCGTCGTTCGCGCGACCCGCCTGCGGGGGCGCCGCGACCCGAACTTTGAGCGCGTTGCCGTGCCGGCCCACCACCGCGGTGCGCCCCGCGCCGGGCTGTACGTGGACGTGCAGCACCACCGTCGCCTCGGCCGGCTCGGCGCCGTCCCCGCCACCTTCACTCTCGCCCGATATGACAAACAGGTCGTCGACCATGCGCGCGTACTGTAGGGCGGTGCCGTTCGGTCCGGTGGACCCTCAAGTCGACCTCGTCGCGCTCGAGCAGCAGATGCTCGCGCACTGGCGCGAGATCGGGCTCTTCGACCAGGTGAAGAACCTGCGCAAGGGCTCGCCTCCGTGGGTCTTCTACGAGGGCCCGCCGACGGCCAATGGGAGCCCGGGCCTGCACCACGTGTGGGCCCGTGTGTTCAAGGACCTCTACCCGCGTTTCCAGACCATGCGCGGGCGCCACGTTCCCCGCAAGGGGGGCTGGGACTGCCACGGCCTCCCGGTCGAGCTCGAGATCGAGAAGGAGCTGGGCTTCCACCACAAGGACGACATCGAGGCCTACGGCATCGCCAAGTTCAACGACCGCTGTCGCGAGTCGGTGCAGCGCTACGTCGGGGACTTCGCCGAGATCACCCAACGGGCGGCCGTGTGGATCGACACCAAGGACGCGTACTGGACCCTGAGCAACGACTACATCGAGTCGGTCTGGTGGCTGGTGCGCCGGCTGTGGGACCAGGGCTTGCTCGACGAGGGTCGCCGTGTCGTCCCCTACTGCGGGCGCTGCGGCACGGCGCTGTCGTCCCACGAGGTGGCGCTCGGCTACCGCGAGGTCACCGACCCGTCCGTGTACGTGCGCTTCCCACTCGTCGACGACGACGCGGACCTGCTCGTGTGGACAACCACGCCCTGGACGCTCATCTCCAACGTCGCGGCCGCGGTCGGAGCCGACATCGCGTACGTGCGCGTGCGCGACGCGCGCGGGGGCCGCGACCTGATCATGGCGGCGGCGCGCGCGGGTGACGACGTCGAGGTCGTCGCGCGCCTCACGGGCCGCGACCTCGTCGGCCGCCACTACGCGCGTCCCTTCGACTACCTCCCCCTCGACGACACCGGCGGTCGCGTCGTCGCCGCCGATTTCGTGAGCACCGACGACGGCTCCGGCATCGTGCACCTGGCGCCTGCGTTCGGCGCCGACGACATGGAGACGGCACGCGTCGAGGGCCTGCCCGTGCTCAACCCGGTGGGCCCCGACGGCACATTCGACGCCACCGTCGCGCCCTACCGGGGCCGCTTCGTGAAGGACGCGGACGAGGACATCATCGCCGACCTCGACCGGCGCGGCCTGCTCGTGCGCCGGCAGCCGTACGTGCACTCGTACCCGCACTGCTGGCGCTGCGGCACTCCCCTCATCTACTGGGCCAAGACCGCGTGGTTCGTGCGCACGACCGCCCGCCAGGCCGACCTGGTCGGCCAGAACGAGATCATCAACTGGTACCCCGAGCACATCCGCCACGGCCGCTTCGGCGACTGGCTCGCGAAGAACGTCGACTGGGCCGTCTCGCGCGACCGCTATTGGGGCACCCCGCTCCCGATCTGGCGCTGCGTCGAGGGGCACGACACGTGTGTGGGCTCGGTCGCCGAGCTGGGCGAGCTCGCCGGGCGCGACCTCGGTGACCTCGACCTGCACCGCCCGTTCGTCGACGACGTCACGTTCCGGTGTCCCCAGGCCGACTGCTCGGCGCGTGCCACGCGGTTGACGCCGGTGCTCGACGCTTGGTTCGACTCGGGCTCGATGCCCTCGGCCCAGCACCACTACCCGTTCGCCGACCGCCGCGCCTTCGAGGAGGCGTTCCCCGCCGACTTCATCTGCGAGGCCATCGATCAGACGCGGGGGTGGTTCTACACCCTCCTCGCGGTCAACACCCTCGTCTTCGGCGAGACGCCGTACCGCAACGTCGTCTGCCTCGGTCACATCGTCGACGGCGACGGCCAGAAGATGTCGAAGTCGCGCGGGAACGTCATCGACCCGTGGCACATCTTCGAGAGCTTCGGCGCCGACTCACTGCGCTGGTACTTCTTCGCCTCGGGCTCGCCCTGGACCAGTCGCCGCGTCTCCGAAGAGGGCATCCGCGAGGCGGCGCGCAAGACGTTGCTCACGCTGTGGAACGTCTTCTCGTTCTTCGCCACGTACGCAGACCTCGATGGCTGGTCACCCACCGGCGAGTCGCCCCGGCCGACGCACGCGCTCGACCGCTGGGTGCTCGACCGGCTCGACGTCACCATCGCCGCCGTCACGGAGGCCCTCGACGACTTCGACGCGCTCACCGGCGCCACCCACCTCGCCACCTTCGTGGACGACCTGTCCAACTGGTACGTGCGCCGGTCGCGACCGCGGTTCTGGAAGGCGTCGGACGCCGTCGCGCACGCCACGCTGCACCACTGCCTCGTCGTGACCGCTCAGCTGCTCGCGCCGTTCTGCCCCTTCCTCGCCGACGCGCTCTACACCGCGCTCACCGGCGAGACGTCCGTTCACCTGAGCGACTGGCCGGAGGCGGGACGCGACGTCGACCGGACACTCGCGAGCGAGATGGACGTGGGCCGGCGCCTGGTCGGCCTCGGGCGCGCCGCCCGCACCGAGGCCCGCGTGCGCGTGCGTCAGCCCCTGCGCCGCGCCCTCCTGCTGCATCCGGGCGCCGAGCTGTCCGACGATGTGCGCCGCGAGGTGGCCGACGAGCTGAACGTGAAGGTGCTCGAGGACGTGGAGTCGCTGGCCGGCCTCATGTCGTGGACCGTGGTGCCGAACTTCAAGGCCCTGGGCCCCCGTCTCGGCCCGCGGGTCAACCAGGTCAAGCAGGCGCTGGCCGCGGCCGCGGGCTCCGAGCTGAAGCAGGCGCTCGACGAGCAGGGCTTCATCGAGGTCGCGGGCGAGCGCCTCGGCCCCGACGACGTCGAGGTGCGGGCGCGTGAGCACGAGGACTTCGCCCTCGCCCAGGAGGGGGCGTGGGCGGTGGCCATCGACCTCGACCTCGACGACGCCCTCCGACTCGAGGGCACCGCCCGCGAGCTCGTGCGGGCGCTCAACGACCTGCGCCGCGTCGTCGGGCTCGCGCTCTCGGACCGCATCGAGCTGTGTCTCGACGTGTCCTCCGCGCCCCGTTCGGCGGCTGCCGTCGACGCGCACCGCGACTGGATCAAGGGCGAGGTGCTCGCCGTCTCACTGGAGACGGCGAGCCTCGGCCCGGCTGCGTCACACCGCCACCCGATCGACATCGACGGCGAGCGCGTCGTCGTCGAGCTCCACCGCAGTTAGTCGCGGCAGGTCGTCAGTTGTCGCGGCGCTTGCGGCGCAGGAACGGGCCGAGCCGGCCCTCTTCCGCGCCCTCCTGATCGAACAGCGCGGGGCCCGAGGCGCCCACGTGATTCCGCACCGGCTCGTCGTCGCGCGGCCCGAGCGGCTCGTCGTCGTCGAGCGCACCGCGTAGCTGGGCGAAGAACGCATCGTCGTCGGTGTCGATGTCGCGGCCCGGGCCCGACAGCACCAGATCGTGGTCGGCGACGGCCGCGCTCGCGGGTCCGGCGGTGGACGTCGTGCCGGCGGTCCCCGCGGCGGCGCCTTCGTCGGTGCTCTCGTCCGCGAGCACGTCGTGCGCCTGCGTGGCGTCGCCCTCGGGGTCGGGGGCGCGCTCGGCCCCGGCCAGGTCGATGGCCGCCGGTTCGTGCTCGTCGTCCGGCCGCGCCTCGGCTCGGTCGTCCTCGTCCGCCTCGTCGGGCGGGGCCTCGTCGACGGCGGGTGCCGGCTCGGGCACCTCGACCTCGCTGGCCGCCGGCACCGGCCCGTCGGGCTGCAGGTCGCCGTCGATGCGCTGGATGAGCGCGTGCAGCGTGGTGCGGATCCGCTCCCGCTCGTCGGCGAGGTACCGGCCGATGGTGTCGACGTCGCGCTGGAGCGTCGAGCGGGCGGACTCGAGGCTGCTCACGTTCTCGCGCAGGCGCGTCTCGCTCTCCTCGGTGACGCGCCGGGCCTCCGTCTCGGCGTCGCTCACCATGGTGGCGGCTTGATGCTCGGCGTCGGCCACCAACTGCTTGGCGCGCTCCTCGGCGTCGGCGATGGCAGCGTCCGCGGTGCGCTGGGCGAGCACGAGCGTGCGGCGCAACGTCTCGTCGGTGTCGCTGCCCTCACTCGCCCGTTGCTCGGCACGCACCGCGCGCTCGGTGGCCTGGCGGACGCGGTTCTCGAAGTCCTCGAGCCCCGCCGCGACCCGCTCGAGGAGGTCGTCGACCTCTTCCGGGTCGTATCCCCGCCAGCGCTCCTTGAACTCGACCTCGCGCAACCGCTGGGGTGTCAGCTCCATGGCGCAATGCTAATCGCCGGGCGCGGGACCGCCGGGGACGGCGCCGCGGGCTGCGAGCGTCAGCCGAACAGGAACCCGGCGCAGTGGAGCGGGGCGAGAAGCACCTGGAGGACGATGAGCACGATGATCGGCGAGAGGTCGAAGGCCATCCCCCCACCCCCGATCGGCGGGATCACCCGTCGCACCGGGGCCAGCACCGGCTCGGTGATCGTGTACAGGAAGCCGTAGATCGACGCGATGGCGCTGTCGGGCGAGATCGGGAACCAGCTCAGGATGATGCGCCCGAAGAGCGCGACGAGATAGAGCTGGAGCAGGGGACAGAGGATGTTGGCCACAGGGCGTCGTCGCTAGGTGCCGTACAGGCCGCGTTCCTGCAGGCGCCGCTTCTCCTCGGGAGAGACCTCGACGTTGGTGGGGGTCAGCAGGAAGACCTGGTCGGCCACCCGCTCCATCTGACCGCCGAGGCCGTAGGTGAGGCCGCTGGCGAAGTCGATGAGCCGGCGCGACAGCTCGCGGTCGGAGCCCTGCAGGTTGACGATGACCGGCAGGCTGGACTTCAGCTTGTCGCCGATCTCCTGCGCGTCGTTGAACCCACCCGGAGCGACCACGTGGACCTTGGCGCTCTGCACCGGGCTGATGGGTCGGACGACCGCCGGCTTCACCTGCTGCACGCTGACCGTGTCGGGCATTCCGGAGGCGTCGCGTGGCAGCGTCCGCACACCTGCGACGCTCACCTCCGGCTCGGCCACCGCGACCTGCGCGCCGTTCCGGCGGACGGGCGCGGAAGCCGGTTCGTCGTAGGGCGCGTACTCGTCGTACTCGTCGTCGTCGACCAGACCGAGCCAGACGCCCATCTTTCGCAGCGCTCCAGAAGCCATCTCAAATCTCCCCCGCGATCGGGTCCCCGGGGCTCCTCGGCGTGGACACTAATGCGAACGGCTACGGACGCGGTGGACGAGCGCCGAACAGCGCGGTGCCCACGCGCACGATCGTCGCCCCTTCGGCGACCGCCACCTCGAGGTCGGCGCTCATGCCCATCGAGCGCTCGGCCAGGCCCAGGCGGTCGGCCAGCTCGGCCAGGCGCCGGAACCCGGCGCGGGCGGCTTCGGGCGGCCCGGCCGGCCCCACGGCCATCAGGCCCCGCACGTCGAGGCGGAGCGTGCGCAGGCCCGCCACCAGCGCGGGCGCGGCGTCGAAGGTGCAACCCAGCTTGCGCGGCTCGCCGCTCACGTTGACCTGCACGAGCACCCGGGCCCCCGGCACGGCCCGGGCGATGCGCTCCGCCGCGCCGGGCCCGTCGACGCTCTGCCAGAGGTGCACGAGCGCCCCGAGCTTGCGGGCGGTGGTGCGCTGGACCGCGCCCAGGTAGTGCCAGCGCGTGCCTTCCGCGGGCAGCGACTCCGCCTTGCGCGCCAGATCGACCGCGTAGTTCTCGCCGAAGTCCACGTGGCCGAGCGCGCGCGCCTGCGCCACCACCTCGGGGCCGAAGCCCTTGGTGACCGCGACGAGCGTGACGCGCGCCGGGTCGCCACCGGCGCGCTCGATGCGCTGTCGCACGTGCGCGAAGCGCGCGGCCAAATCGCGACCGTCGATCGCTCCCATCACCTCACGCGCGCCAGACGACGAGCGCCTGGCGCCCGAGCTCGCGCCGGGCCCGGTGCGAGAAGTGGGCCGGAGAGCATGCGGTGCAGATGCCGACGTCGCCCACGTCGACGACACCGACGCGCCCGAGCGCGGCGCGCACGGCCGCGGGCACGTCGAGCGCCGGCGCACCGGTCGACGTCGTTCCGCGCACACCGTCGCCGAGACGGCGCGCGACCTGGGCGAGGTCGTCCGCGCCGAACTCGTAACACCCGGGCCGGATGCACGGACCCAGCAGCGCGTGCACGTCGCCCGCGCCGGCCGCGCGCATCACCTCGACCGCGCGCTCGAGCACGCCGGCGACGAGGCCGCGCCAGCCTGCGTGCGCCACACCCACCACGCCGTTCGACCCCAGCAGCGCGACCGGCGCGCAGTCGGCGGTGAGGACGGCGAGGGCGCAACCCGACCGGTCGGTGACGGCGGCATCCTCGCCGTGCGCCTGACGCAGCCACGTCCACGGCAGGTCGACGACCGCACGCCGCCGCGCCTGGACCTCGGGGCGAACCGCATGCACGTAGTCGCCGGCGTGGCCCAGGTCGCCGGCCGCGCGACCGGTAAACACCACGTAGGCGTCGCCGACGCGATGGTGCCCGGTGTCGCTCACGCCCCCCTTGGCTACTTGAGGAACGACGGGACGTCGAAGTCGTCGTCGCCCTCGAGGTCGAGGTCGTCGCCACCCGGGCTGAAGACGTCGTCGTCGACCAGGCCCAGCCCCTCGCCGCGGCGCCCGCCCCGGCGGTCCTTGCCCTCGTCCCAGCGGTCGAAGCCGGCCGCGATGACCGTCACGCGCACCTCGTCGCCCATCGCGTCGTCGATCGCCATGCCCGCGATGATGTTCGCGTCGGGATGCGCGACGCCGTGGATGATCTCGGCCGCCTCGTTCACCTCGAACAGCCCGAGGTCGCTCCCGCCGGAGATGTTCAGCAGGATCCCGCGCGCGCCTTCGATGGACGCCTCCAGGAGGGGGCTCGAGATGGCGGCGCGCGCCGCGTTGATGGCGCGGCCGTCGCCGCTGCCGTAACCGATGCCCATCAGCGCGGAGCCGGCGTTGGTCATCACCATCTTCACGTCGGCGAAGTCGGTGTTGATGAGACCGGGCGTCGTGATCAGGTCGGTGATGCCCTGCACTCCCTGGAGCAGCACCTCGTCGGCCATCTTGAACGCATTGAGCACCGACGTCTTGTCGTTCGAGACGGAGAGCAACCGGTCGTTGGGGATGACGATGAGGGTGTCGACCTTCTCCTTCAGGTGCTGGATGCCCTGGTCGGCCTGCACCGAGCGGCGCCGACCCTCGAACGCGAACGGACGCGTGACGACACCGATCGTGAGCGCGCCGATCCCCTTGGCCACCTCGGCCACCACCGGCGCGCCACCGGTGCCGGTGCCGCCGCCCTTGCCCGCGGTGATGAACACCATGTCGGCGCCCTTGAGCACCTCCTCGATCTCCTGGCGGTGCTCCTCCGCAGCCTGGCGCCCGACCTCGGGGTCGCTCCCGGCACCGAGCCCGCGCGTGAGCTCGCGCCCGATGTCGAGCTTCACGTCGGCGTCGCTCATGAGCAACGCCTGCGCGTCGGTGTTGACCGCGATGAACTCGACGCCCTTCAGCCCCGCGTCGATCATGCGGTTGACGGCGTTGACCCCCCCGCCCCCGATGCCGACGACCTTGATGACGGCGAGGTAGTTCTGCAGTGCTCCGACCATGGATTCCGTCCTCCGGCTCTTCGCCGTCCGGCGCTTGGTGCTGCGCTTCGAGGGGCCACGGGTGGATTCCTCGCTCATCGCGGACACACCCTCAACCTCAGCTTCAGGTCAACAGTTATGTCAACCTCTGGTGACGGTCGAGACGCTAGGCCCGCCATCAGCGGCGAGTCAAGACTGGCGTGTCGGGCACGCGCACGTCGAGCACCGCGACGTGACGGGCGTCGACGTCGCCCAGCACGGCTTCCGCCGCGACCAGCTTGGGCTCCAGCCGGCCCGTGTCCCCCAGGCGCACCACGCCGCCGGCGCGCAGCCGCAGCTGCAGCTCACCGTCGGGCGCGCGCACGACCGCCCCCACGCGCAACAGCATGGCCGGCGTGAGGGCCCGTACCACGTCGAGGGGGGCGCGCGTGCGGGCCGGCACGAGCGTGCCGGGCGGGCCGGCCGGGGGCACACCGTCGAGCGCAGGCCGATCGGCAGGGGCGCTCGCCACCGGTGCGAGCACGCGGCCGCGGTCGTCGACGAGCGCCCAACCGCCGGCGGCCGCCGGCACCGATGCCGCCGGCGCGCGCTCGCGCACCTGGATGGAGACCGTGTTCGGCCACCGCCGCCTCACCCGCGCCTCGGCGACCCAGGGCAGGCGCTCGATGCGATGCGCGGCCGCCGCCTCGTCGACGTCGACCATGGGCCGCCCCGGCAACGTCCCGGCGGTCTGGATGATCTTCCACGGCTGGGTGTGGGTCGCCCCGGTGAGGCGCACGTGGTCGACGTCGAGCAACGGCGAGCGGCTGGCGCCCCACGCGATACCGATCGCGGCGACGCCCACGGTCATCCCGGTGATGAGGCGCAGGCGGCGCCTGCCCGCGCGGCGGCGCACCTCGATGCGGCGTCGGCGGAAGCGGGGGTCGATGGGCGCGGTCGCCGGCGGCCGGTCACTCACGTCGCAGGCGGGAAGCCGACCATGCGCAGCTCCGGCTCGAGCCGGACGCCCATGCGCTCGTCCACCAACCGTTGCACCTCCGTGATCAGGGCACGGACGTCGTCGGCCGTGCCCCCTTCGTCCGCCTGGAAGAAGTTGGCATGCTTCGGCGAGACGTACGCGGATCCCCGCCGCAGGCCCTTGAGCCCGGCGGCCTCGATGAGCCGGCCGGCCGAGTCGTCCGGTGGGTTGGTGAAGACCGATCCTCCGTTGGCGCCACCGGGCTGGTGGGCCCGCCGCCACCGCACGATCTCGGCGATCTCGGCCTCCGACTCGGCCCGATCACCGCGGTGGAGCGAGAAGTCGGCCCACACCACGACCTGGGCGGGGCGCAGCGACGAGTGGCGGTAGGCCAGGTCGAGCTGCCCGGGCGACAGCTGCCGGGGGCCGTCGCCGTCGAGGTCGACGACACGGACCGCAGCGAGCGTGCGACTGACGTCGGAGCCGTGGCCGCCCGCGTTCATGCGCACCGCGCCTCCGACGGTGCCGGGCACGCCCACCGCCCACTCGAGCCCGGTGAGCGACAGGGCCGCGGTGCGGCGGGCGAGGACGGGCAGGCTGACCGCGGCCCCGGCGCGCACCCGTACCGGATCGGCGTCGGTGCCCGCCGTGACACGGCGCCGCCCGCCGGCCCCGCTGGGGCTGCTGCCGGCTCCGACCACCTCGATGGTCGAGAACCCGTCGCCCAGCGTGACTGCGAGGCCGGGCCAGCCCGCGTCGGCCACGAGCAGGTTGGAGCCGCCACCGACCACCAACACGGGGATGCCCGTCTCCCCCACCGCGACGCGCGCCGCCTCGAGGTCGTCTTCGTCGCGCGCTTCGAAGAGCAGCGCGGCCGCCCCGCCGACGCGGTAGGTGGTCAGCGGCCCGAGCGCCGCGTCGCGACGCGCCCGCGCGCCCAGCCGCGCCGCGGCGCGTGCGACCGCGTCATCCATCGGAGGAGCGGAGGAGGTCGTCGGGCACCGATGTGAGATCGCCCGCTCCCAACGTGAGGCACAGGTCACCCGAGCGGAGCCGGTCGCGCAGGTAGCGGACGACGTCGTGCCGGTGCGGCAGCCATGCCACCCGCCGACCGGGATCGTGATCGAGGAGGGCCGCCTCCCCGGCCGGGTACACCTCGGTCACCACGAGCAGGTCGGCGGCGTCGAAGGCAGAATCGAAGTCGCGCCAGAGCGACGCGGTACGGCTGTACCGGTGCGGCTGGAAGACGCACACCACGCGCGACCAACCGCCCTCGCGGGCGGCCGCGAGCGCGGCGCGCCCCTCGCCGGGAAGGTGCGCGTAGTCGTCGACGAACGTGACGCCCGCACGCTCGCCGCGAAACTCGAAGCGTCGGGCGACGCCGCCGTAGCGCGCGAGCGCCTGGGCGGCGGCTGCGAACGGCGCACCGACACCCAGTGCGGTGACGAGCGCGGCGGCCGCGTTCAGCGCGTTGTACCGGCCGGGAACGGGGAGGCGGATGGCACCGATCTCGCGGCCCGCGTGGACGAGCGTGAAGCTCGATCCCCCGCGCCCGGCGTGCAGGTCCACCACCCGGTAGTCGGCATCCTCGTGCTCGCCGTACGAGATCGCGCCCGCGCTCCGGCCCAGGCGCGCCGCGACCGGGTCGTCGGCGCACACCACGCGCAGGCCCGACGCCTGGTCGAGGAACCGGGCGAAGGCGTCGACGAGACCGTTCAGGTCTCCGTAGTGCTCGAGGTGGTCGGGCTCCACGCTCGTGACGACGGCGATCTCCGCCGGCAGCTCGAGGAACGTGCCGTCGCTCTCGTCCGCCTCGATCACGAACCACTCGCCCGTGTCCCACGCCGCGCCGCCGCCGATCTCGTTGACCTCGCCCCCGATGATGAACGACGGCCGGAGGCCAGCCTGCACGAGCGTGAGGGCGAGCATCGAGGACGTGGTGGTCTTGCCGTGGGTGCCGGCCACCGCGATCGTGCGCCGGGTGCCGGCGATGGCGGCGAGCATCTCGGCCCTGCGCAGCACGGGCACCCCGCGCTCGGCCGCGGCTCGCAGCTCGCGGTTGCGCCCGGGGATCGCGGTCGAGATCGTCACCGCGTCGACGCCGTTGACGTGTGACGCGTCGTGGCCGACGTGCACCTCGACACCGAGGCCGCGTAGCCGCTCGAGGTTCGCGGAGGGCTTGAGGTCGCTGCCCGACACGACGTGTCCCATGCGCGCGAGCACCCCGGCGATGGCGCTCATGCCCGCGCCCCCGATCCCGACGACGTGGACGCGGCGCGGCGCGGTGAGGTCGAACGGGCGAGGGCCGGCGGGCACTCGATGGAGCGTATCGGCGGTGTCCGGCTGCGGCCGGTACACCGCTCATGGGGCCGGAAGCCCTAACTTCGGTACGTCGTGACGACGTCTGCGCCCGATCACTCAATCGTGCCTGATCTCACAGCCGTGACCGATCTCTCCATCGTGATAGCTGCCGGGGGCACGGGCGGCCACATCTATCCGGGCCTCGCGTTGGCAGGCGCGGTCCGGCGCCTCGCGCCCGACGCGCGGGTGTCGTTCGTGGGGACGAGCCGCGGCCTGGAGGGTCGCCTCATCCCCGAGGCCGGCCACCGCCTGCACCTCGTCGACATGATCCCCTTCGCCCGCAACGTGGGGCCCCGCCGCTTCCTGCTGCCCGCGTACACGGTGCGGGCCGCGGTCCAGGCGCGTGGCATCCTGCGACGCGAGCGGGCCGACGTCGCCGTCGGCATGGGCGGCTACGCGAGCATCCCGTTGATCGCGGGCGCCCGGCTGGCACGGGTGCCTTCGTTGATCCACGAGTCGGGAGCCGTCGCCGGTCGCGCCAATCAGGTGGCCGCGCGTCTCACGGGCAACGTGGCCACGGCGTTCGACGTGCGCGTCGGCGAGTTCCCCGCTCGCGTGAAGACGCGCACCGTCGGCATGCCGCTGGGCCCCGAGCTCGCCGGATTCGACCGCGCCGCGCTCCGCGCCGAGGCCCGCGCCGCCTTCGGGCTGACACCCGTCGTCTCGATGCTGCTCGTGAACGGCGGGAGCCAGGGCTCGGCGCGGCTCAACGACGCCGCGCTCGGCCTGGCCCGACGGTGGCGAGACCGCGACGACGTGCACATCGTCGTCAAGGCCGGGCGCGCGAACGTCGAGGCGGTCGAGCGCCGGCTCAAGGAGCTGGGAGGTGACGCGGTGGCCACGTGCGTCGCGTACCTCGACCGCATGGACCACGCCTACGCGGCAGCCGATGTCGCGCTCTGCCGGGCGGGAGCAGGCACGATCGCGGAGCTGGCGGTGGTGGGGCTGCCGTCGGTGCTCGTCCCGTATCCGTTCGCACCCGACGACCACCAGACCGTCAACGCACGCGTCCTCGTGGACGCGGGCGCCGCCCTGCTCGTGCCCGACCGCGACGCGAGCGCGGAACAGCTGGCCCCACAGGTCGAGGAGCTGCTGGCCGATCGCGACCGGTTGGCGGGGATGGGCGCGGCGGCCGGGCGCGTGGCCCGCCCGCACGCGGCCGAGACGCTCGCCGCCTGGGTGCTCGAGCTCGCACGGAACGGTCGACACCGGCGGCGCCGCGACGCAGAGGGCGGTCGGTGACGCTCGCCGCGGGGCTCACGGTCAGGCCCGCCGACACGCTGCGGACGGCCCACGAGCGCATGCGCGCCAACGGTCGCGGGCTGGTTGCGGTGGTGGGACGCGGCGACAAGCTGCTGGGCACGATCACCGACGGTGCCCTCCGTCGCGCCATGCTCGCGGGCGCGGACCTCGACGGCGGCGTCGACCAGGCGATGTCGCTCCAGCCGTTGACCGCGTCGAAGCGTGCGACCAAGAAGGAGCTGCTCGCGCTGCTCCGCACCCACCGGCTGCGCTCGATCCCCATCGTCACCGACGGGCGCCTGGTGGGCGTCCGCTCGCTCGACGAGCTCGGCGGCACCGGCATGCCGGCCCCGGTCGCGGTCGTGATGGTGGGCGGCAAGGGCGAGCGGTTGCGCCCGCTCACCGACACGATGCCGAAGCCCTTGCTGAAGATCGGTGGGCTCTCGATCGTCGAGCGTCTCATCGAGGGCATGGCGGCGGCCGGTGTGCGCGACGTCTACCTCACGCTCAACTACAAGGCCGACGTCTTCGAGGACCGGCTCGGCACGGGCAAGCACCTCGGTGTCGCCCTCCACTACGTGCGCGAGCGCAAGGCCATGGGCACCGCGGGCGCGCTGTCGCTGCTGCCCGACGACCTCGAGGGGCCCGTCGTCGTGGCCAACGGCGACCTCGTCACCACGATCGACTTCCGCGCCCTGCTCGACTTCCACTGGCACCACGAGGGCTCGATCACGGTTACCGGCGTCGAGCACCTCTCACCGATCCCGTACGGCGTGCTGCGCTTCGTCGAGCACCACCTGCTGGGGATCGACGAGAAGCCGCAGCGCCGCGACCTCGTCGCCGCCGGCATCTACGTGGTGGAGGCGCCGGTGCTCCGCTTCGTGCCCCGCGACGCGCCATCGGGCATGCCCGACCTCATCGCCCGGGCGGTCGGCGAGGGGCTGCCCACTCACGTCTTCCCGATCCTCGAGCGCTGGTTCGACATCGGCAGCCCCGAGGAGTTCGAGCGGGTGCTGCTGCACTTCGCCGTCGGCGCGGACAGCGAATGAGCGGTTCTGGGCCCTGGGCGGGGCGAACGGTGCTCGTCACGGGCGCCGAGGGCTTCATCGGCAGCACGCTGGTCGACCGGCTGCTGCACGAGGGCGCGGACGTGCGCGCGTTCGTGCACTACAAGCCCTACGGCGAGCGGGGCTGGCTCGCGGGACGCGAGGACGACGTCGACATCCAGGCGGGCGACGTGCGCGACGCAGGGCGCGTGCTCACGGTGGTCGAGGGCTGCGAGGTGGTGTTCCACCTGGCCGCGCTCATCGGCATCCCCTACAGCTACGTCGCGCCCGAGAGCTATGTGCAGACGAACGTGATGGGAACCCAGAACGTCGCCGCCGCATGTCGAAGAGCCGGGGTGGCGCGCATGGTGCACACGTCGACGAGCGAGACGTACGGCACCGCGCTCCGCGTGCCGATCGACGAGAGCCACCCGCTGCAACCGCAATCGCCGTACTCGGCATCCAAGATCGGCGCCGACATGATGGCGCTCAGCTTCCACCACGCCTTCGACCTCCCCGTGGCGGTCGTCCGGCCGTTCAACACCTACGGGCCCCGCCAGTCGGCGCGGGCCGTGATCCCGACGATCCTCGGCCAGCTGCACAGCGGTGCGACCGAGATCCGCCTCGGCGCGATCACTCCGACACGCGACTTCAACTACGTCGACGACACCGTCAGCGGCTTCCTCGCCGTCGCGGGTTGCGACCGCGCGTTGGGGAACGTCGTCAACGTGGGCTCGGGCCGGGAGATCGCCATCGGCGCCCTGGTGGACCTGTTGATCGCGATCACGGGATGCGACGCGCGCGTCGTCGTCGAGGCCGACCGGCTACGGCCTTCGGGTAGCGAGGTCGAACGTCTGCTCGCCGACACGACGCGCGCGCGCGAGTGGGCCGGCTGGCAGCCCGAGGTGCCGCTCGAGGAGGGACTGCGCCGCACCTCGGACTGGGTGCGCGACAACCTCGCCCTCGTCGACCCCGGCCGCTACCAGGTCTAGTGCCGTGACCGGTAACGTTCGCCGGCGTATCGGCGAGTCAGGGGCGTCGCTCGCAAGGCCGCAGGACGAAGCCATAGCCGAGCCCTACGGCTAGGACGAGAACGCCGCGAGCGGCGTCAACTGGCCGGCGAGACGCGGCAGACGTTGCCGGTCAGGGCACTAGTTGCCCGCTAGCGGGACTGGCGCGCGACGTTGATGAGGATGCCGCTGGCCGCCATCGCGATCACGAGCGAGGAGCCACCGAAGCTGACGAACGGCAGGGGCACACCGGTGACCGGCAGGGTGCCGATCGCCGCGCCGATGTTGATGAACGCCTGACCCACCACCCACGCGGTGATGCCTCCGGCGAGCAGCGCACCGAAGTGGTCGGGCGCCCGGCTGGCGGCGCGCACGCCGAGCACCGCGAACGCGACGAACAGGCCCGCCACGAACAGGCTGCCGATCAGGCCCACCTCTTCTCCGATGATGGCGAAGATGAAGTCGGTGTGGGCGTTGGGCAGGAAGCCCCACTTGGCCCGGCTCGCGCCCAGGCCCACGCCCATGACGTGGCCGGAGCCGAGCCCGACGAGCGACTGGCGCAGCTGGTAGCACGCGTTCCCCGGGTCGCTCGCGGGGTGGAGGAAGCACAGCAGGCGACCGCGCCGGTAGCTCTTCGTCATCCCCGCGAGCGATGTCGTCACGCCCGCGAGAGCGGCGACGGCCGCCATGGTGTGGAGCGGAACGCCCGCGATGAACAACACCGCCATGACGATGCACGCGAGGACGAGCGTGGTGCCGAGGTCGGGCTGCACCAGGACGAGGAGCGCGATGATGCTGAACACGAGCAGCACGGGGACGACGGTCAACCGCGTCGAACGCATGTGGTCGGCGCGCCGGGTGAGGACATCGGCCGCGAAGACGATCACGGCGAGCTTGGCGAGCTCCGACGGCTGGACCCTGAGGAAGCCGACGCCCAGCCAGCGGGCGGAGCCGCCGACCGAGATGCCGAAGCCCGGCACCAGCACGAGCACCAGGAGCGTCACCGTGAGGAGCAGCAGGGGGACCACGAGCCGGCGCCAGACGCGGTAGTCGACGCGCATGGTGACCACCAGGAGAAGCGCGCCGACACCGACCCAGAGCAGCTGGCGCTCGAAGAAGATCCAGGCGCTGCCGTAGACCCGTAGCGCGTTCACCGACGACGCCGACAGCACCATCACCAGGCCGATGACGTCGAGCGCCGCCACGAGGCCGAGCAGCAGCCAGGAGGTGCGAGGACGCCGGGACGCCGGGCGCGGCGCGACCGCGGGGCGCACGCGGGCACGCCGTTGCTCAACCCGCGCGGCCATGGGCTCCCTCGTCGTCGAACAGCTCGCGCACCGCGCGCGCGAAATCGTCGCCCCGCGCGCTGTAGCTGTCGTACCAGTCGAACGATGCGCAGCCCGGCGACAACAGCACGGCGTCGCCGGGGCGGGCCAGCGCGGCCGCTCGGCTCACTGCGTCCCGCATCGACCCGGCGCGTTCTACGGGCCGCACGGCGCGAAACGCGACCTCGACCTCGGCCGCGGCCTCGCCGATCGCGACGACGGCGCGCACACGGTCGGCGGACTGCGTCAGCGCACGCAGGTCGAGGCCCTTGTTCTGCCCGCCCGCGATCAACACCACCGAGTCGAACCCGTCGACGGCCGCGAGCGCGGCGTGCGGGTTGGTCGCCTTCGAATCGTCGTACCACTGCACCCCACCAGCCTCGCCGACCAGGGTCAGCCGGTGGGGGAGGGTGCGGAAGTCGAGCAGGGCGCGATGGACACCCTCGACCGTCGCCCCCGCGCTGATCGCAGCTGCGCTCGCGGCGAGCGCGTTGCTCACCTCGTGAGGCAGCACGCGCCCCAGCGCCGCGAGCGTGGCGATCTCGTGACCCTCGGGTGTGCGGAGCGCTCCCCCACTCACGTGGTAGTCGCCGTGATCGCGACCGAACGTGACGACCCGGCCCGCGTGGGCCGAGCGCGCCGCCTGCGTGACGACGGCGTCATCGGCGTTGACCACCGCCACGTCGCCGTCACCCTGGTTGGCCCAGATCCGCGCCTTGGCCGCGGTGTAGGCCGCGAACGTCCCGTGGATGTCGAGGTGGTCGGGTGCCGCGTTGAGCCACACCGAGATCGTCGGACGGAAGGTGTCGGTCAGCTGGAGCTGGAACGAAGAAGCCTCGACGACGAGCACGTCCGCGTCGGACGAGACCGCGTCGGACAGCGCGAGACCGATGTTGCCCGCGGCCACCGCACGCACCCCCGACGCCAGCAGCATCTCGGTGACGAGCGTGGTGACGGTCGTCTTGCCGTTGGTGCCGGTGACGGCGACGAAGGGCCGGCCGGCCCACTGCGAAGCCAGCTCGAGCTCGCCCCGCACCGCCGTCGCCGCTTCGCTCGCGAGCGCGAAGACCGGGTGGTCGAATCGCACACCGGGGCTGGGGACGACGAGGTCGACGCCCGCCACCAGGCCGGCCAGGGCATCGCGCCCGGGCGCCTCGACCAGCTCGACACCGAGGTCGGCCGCAACCGCACGCGTGTCGGCGCCGGGTCGGTCGTCGACGACGGTCACGTGCGTGCCGCGCTGCAGCAGCGCGCGCGTCACGGCCCGTCCGCTCACGCCGAACCCCACCACGAGAGCACGCCGGGTCAGTCGATCGCCCCGGTGGTGAGGAAGTCGGCGTAGAAGATCCCGATGGCCAGCGCGGTGCACAGGCCCGAGAGGATCCAGAAGCGCACGATGACCGTCGTCTCGGGCCAGCCCACGAGCTCGAAGTGGTGATGGATCGGTGCCATGCGGAAGACCCGACGATGGAAGAAGCGGAAGGCGACGACCTGGATCACCACGGAGAGGGTGACCATCACGAACAGACCGCCGACGATGGGGAGGAGCAGCTGCGTGTTGGTGCCCAGCGCGAGCGCGCCCAGGCCCGCGCCGAGGGCGAGCGCGCCCGTGTCGCCCATGAACACGCGCGCGGGTGCCGCGTTCCACCAGAGGAAGCCGGTGCACGCGCCCGCCATCGCCGCGGCCACGAGGGCGAGGTCGAGCGCGGGGCCGACGCCGTAGACGTCGGGGTGGCGGAACTCCCAGAAACCGATGAACACGAACGCGGCGAAGGCGAAGGTGGCGGACCCCGCCGCGAGGCCGTCGAGGCCGTCGGTGAGGTTCACCGCGTTCGACGTCGCCACGATGATGATGACCGCCCAGAGGATGTACGCCCCCACCGCGAGGTGCAGGTTGATCGAGCGGGTGAACGACAGCTCCACGAGCACCTTCGCCCGGTACACGGCGAGGAACGCGAAGGTCGTCGCCACGATCAGCTGTCCCGCCAGCTTGGCCCGCTTGTTGAGGCCGAGGCTGCGCTGGTTCCGCACGCTGGCCCAGTCGTCGATCATCCCCACGATCCCCGAGCCGACGATGGCCATCAGGACGAAGAACCCCGCGGCGGTGAACGTGGCGCCCTTGCTCGTGAACAGGCGCGGCACGTGCGCGGCGGCGTAGCCGACGATGGCGGCCAGCACCACCATCAGGCCGCCCATGGTCGGCGTGCCCGCCTTGGTGGCGTGGCCCTCGGGCCCGTCATCGCGGATCTGCTGACCGATGCCGCGCGCCTGGAACGCGCGGATCAGCACGGGGGTGCCCACCAACGTGACGAGCAGGCCCATGCTCGCGGCGATCAGGAGCGCGACCACCGCGACTCCTCTTCCTCGACGACGAGCGCGTGGGCCAGACGTTCGAGCCCGGCGGCGCGGCTGGCCTTCACGAGCACGGCATCGCCCGGTCCCAGCCGGCCGAGGCGCTCCCGCGCAGCATCGACGTCGGCAACGTCGTCACCGCCATAGTCGGGTGCGTTGACCGTGATCACGGCAATGCCGAGCAAGCCGGCCAGCTCGCCGATGCGCCGGTGCTCGCGCACCGACACCTCGCCCAGCTCGAGCATCGGGCCGAGGACCGCGACCCGCCGGTCGGCGTCGATGCGGGCGAGGGCGCGCAGCGCGGCCTCGGTGGACTGCGGGTTGGCGTTGTACGCGTCGTTGACGACGATCGCGCCGGACGGCGCGCGCGACAGCTCCATGCGCCACGCGGACAGCTCGGCTGCGCCCAGTCCCGCCGCCACGTCGTCGAGGGCGACGTCGAGCGCGAGCGCGGCCGCGGCCGCTGCGAGCGCGTTCGACACCTGGTGGGCCCCGCGCGCGAGCAGGCGCACGTCGGCGTCGCCCCATGCGGTGAGCAGGCGGAACGACGGCTGCAACTCGCCGTCGAGGGAGACCCCGGTGGCACGCACATCGCCCGCGTCGCGCCCGTAGGTGAGCACCGATGCCGACGTGGCGCCCTTCATGGCCACCACGCGGTCGTCGTCCGCGTTGAGGACGGCGGTGCCGCCGGGCGGCAACGCCGCGGGGAGCTCACCCTTGGCGCGGGCGACGGCCTCGATCGACCCGAAGGTCGAGGTGTGGGCCAGCCCCACGTTGGTCACGACACCAACGGTCGGGCGGGCGAGCTCGCACAGCTGTGCGATGTGGCCGGCGCGGCGCGCGCCCATCTCGACCACCGTGATGTCGGTGCCGCCGGGCGCGTTCAGCAGCGTGAGGGGCACGCCGAGCTCGTTGTTGAACGACTGCGGGCTGACGGTGACCACGTGGCCGCGGCGGAGCACGGCGGCGAGGAGGTCCTTGGTGGACGTCTTGCCCGTCGATCCCGTGATCCCCACGACGCGGTCGGGCAGGCGGCCACGGGCCCAGCCTCCGAGCGTGCTCAGCGCGGCGACCGTGTCGAGCACCGCGATCGCCGATCCTGCGCCGGCAGGGCGCGCCGTGAGGTACGCGCTCGCGCCCGCCTGCAACGCCGACGCGATGAAGTCGTGACCGTCGCGCGCCGCCGCGACCGGCACGAAAAGCTCTCCCCCGCGCACGGCACGGGAGTCGATGGTCGCCCCGTCGACCTCGGCGTCGGGGCCGTACAGGGTGCCACCGACGATCTCTGCGACGTGCGCGGCGCGCGTCTTCACCGGGCGGACAGCTCCTCGCGCGCGACCGTACGGTCGTCGAACGGGAGCTCGCGACTGCCGACCACCTGGGTGGTCTCGTGACCCTTGCCTGCGATCAGCACGACGTCGCCCTTGTGGGCCTGTGCGAAGGCGAGCCGGATGGCGGCGCGCCGATCGGGCTCGACGCGCAGCGTCCCGGTGCCGGTCACGCCCGAACGCACGTCGGCGATGATCGCCGCCGGGTCCTCGCGCCGGGGGTTGTCCGAGGTCAACACGGCGACGTCGGCGTCACGCGTGGCGACCGCGCCCATGAGCGGGCGCTTGTCGCGGTCGCGTTCGCCTCCGCATCCGAACACGACGATGACGCGCGCGCCAGGCGCCGCGCTCCGCCGTCCATCGGACAAGAGGAGCTCGAGGCCCGCCGGCGTGTGGGCGTAGTCGACCACGACCGTGAACGGCTGACCCGCCTCAACGATCTCGAAGCGGCCGGGGACGGACGCGACGGAGGACAGCCCGGCCGCGACGGTCGACGCCCCGACCCCGAGCTCGCGGGCGGCGGCGGCCGCCGCCAGCGCGTTGCTCACGTTGAACGCCCCCCCGAGCCGGAGCTGCACCGGCTCGCCCTCCCACCGGAACGCGCTGCCGCGCGGCCCCACGTCGAGGTCGACCGCATCGGCCATCGAGTAGCCGCGCGTCGGCACGACGGCTGCGTCGAGGAGGATGCGACCGTGGGGATCGTCGGTGTTGACGACGGCCCTGGCCGTGCGGGCCGCCTCGAACAGACGCGCCTTCGCCTGGAAGTAGGCCTCCATCGTGCGGTGGTAGTCGAGGTGGTCCTGGCTGAGGTTGGTGAAGACGGCGACGGCGAACCAGGTCGCGTCGACGCGATGCTGCGCGAGCGCGTGCGACGAGACCTCCATGGCCACCGCGCGATGGCCGTCGTCGCGCAGTTGCGCCAGCTGGGCCTGCAGGTCGGGAGCCTCGGGCGTGGTGCGCGCCCCGGTCAGGGTGCCGATGAGCCCGGTACGGCGCCCGTCGGCCTCGAGGACAGCGCGCAGGAGATGCGTGGTCGTGGTCTTGCCGTTAGTGCCCGTGACGCCGACGACCTCCAACGCGCGCGACGGGTGATCGTGGAAGGCGGCGGCGGCATTTGCCATGGCCGTGCGCACGTCGGCCACGACGACCTGTGGCACGTCGACCGGCAGGACGCGCTCACAGAGGAGCGCCACCGCGCCGGCCGACACCGCGGCACGCGCGTGGTCGTGCCCGTCGACGCGCTCGCCTCGCACGCAGCAGAACAGCGCGCCCGGGTGCACGGCTCGCGAGTCGTAGCTGACCGCAGTCACCTCGAGCGTCGAATCACCGCGAAGGTCGATCACCTCGACGTCGCCGAGCAGCCGGTCGAGTCGCACAGCGCAGTTCCTAGGGACGTACGGGTGGCGACGGGAACGCCGCGAGCGTAGTGGGGACGGCGGCAACGGTCGTCGCGGGAGGGGGCTCGACGTCGAGGTCCTTGCTGAAGGGGTCGGCGAGCGGGGGAACCGCGGCGGCAGGGGCGGGCGCGGGGAGCGGACCGGGAGGAGGCACCCGGAACAGGCGGAGCGCGTACTGCGTGACCTCGGCGAACGTCGGGGCCGACACCGTGCCCCCGTAGTACCCGTGCGTCGGCTCGTCGAGGACGACGATCGCCGAAAGGCGCGGCGCCTCGGCGGGAACGAACCCCGCGAACGTGGCCACGTAGGCGCCCTCCTGGTAGCCGCCGCCGCCCTCCCTGGGCTTCTTCGCCGTCCCGGTCTTGCCCGCGACCGAGTAGCCCTTGATCTGCGCCTGGGTTCCCGTGCCGACGCGCGTCACCTCGGTCAGCATGGCCGTCACCTGTTGCGCGGTGCGCGCCGACACCACCCGGTGGCGCGCCGAGGGCTTGGTCTCGTGCGAGACGCCGTGCGTGTCGACGGTGCGCTTCACCAGCTTGGGCGCCACGTAGATCCCGCCGTTGGCCACGGTGTTGTACGCCCCGAGCATCTGCAGCGCGGTCACCGCCAGACCCTGTCCGATGGGCACGGTGCCGATCGACGGCCCCGTCCAGGCGTCGGGCGCGATCAGCAGTCCCGCGGATTCACCCGGGAAGTGCAGCGCGGTCCGTGTCCCGAGGCCGAACGCGCGCAGGTAGCGGTCCAGACGCTGCTTGCCGAGGTCCTTGCCGATCATGATCGTGCCGATGTTCGACGAGTTGGCGACGATGTCGGTGACGGTCCAGCTCTTGGGCTCGTGTTGGTCGTGGTCCACGAACCGGCTCCCGCCCACGTTCATGTGGTCCGGCACGACGAACTTGTCAGTGGCCCGCACGACGCCTTCCTGGAGCGCGGCCGCGATCGTGATGACCTTGTTCACCGAGCCCGGTTCGTAGACGCTCGTCACGCCGAGGTTGTTCGCGGCCGGCCGCGCGGGCGTTCCCGGAGCGCCGGCCACCAGGCTGGCCATCGCCAGCACCTCACCGTTGCGCGGGTCCATCACGATGGCGGTCCCGCCCTTCGCCGCGCTCTCCTGGATCTTGGACGCGAGCGCCTGCTCGGTCTCGTACTGGAGGGAGCGGTCGAGGGTGAGCACGAGGTCGTCGCCGCGCCTCGACGGCCGGTGCTCGCGCACGCCGGACGCGATCTCCCGTCCGCTCGGGTCGCGCTCGACGAGGAGGTCCCCCGGGCTGCCCTTGAGCCGGTGCTCGAACTGCAGCTCGAGCCCGGTGAGGCCGTTGTTGTCCACGCCGACCTGGCCGAGCAGGGTGGCGGCGAGGTCGCCCGCGGGTTGGAAGCGCTTCGGCTCGTGGAGGAAGGCGATGCCAGGCAGTCGCAGCGCGGCGACGCGGTTGGCGACGGTGTCGTCCACCTTGCGGGCCAGGTAGGTGAACGTGGTGCTCGAGCTCAGGCGGTCGCGGAGCACGCCTTCGTCCGCCCCGAGCACCGGCGCCAGCGCGCGCGCCTCCGCCGCGGGATCGGTGACGAGGCGAGGGTTGGCCCACACCGTGCGCTGAGGCATCGTCATGGCGAGCGCGGCGCCGTTGCGGTCGAGCACGGAGCCGCGCTCGGCGGGCAGCTGCACTCGCCGCAACCGCTGCGACGCGCCCAGGTCCGCGTACTGCCGCCACGACACCCCCTGCACCAGCGTCAGCCGCACGGCGATCGCGGCGAAGGCCAGCGCCATCACGACGAGGAGGACGACGAGGCGCCGCCGCGGGACCGACGAGTGCCTCGTCCCGGGATGGCCACCTGCACGCCGAGGCGCGCCCGGGTGCGACCTGGTCCGCGGCAGGGGACGTGTCCGCGGCAGCGGCCGGGCCGCGGGGCGGAGCGGTGGCGACCGGCGGGTGCGGGTCGCGTCGGTCACCGGGAGCCCGGGGGCCCCGGTGACAGATAGGTCACGCCGGCGGGCGGCACCATGCCCTGCTGGCGGGCCGCGGCCACGATCCACCCCGGCGACTCGAGCTCCGCGACAGAGAGGCGGAGCCGCGCGTTGCGCGCCTCCTCCGACGACGTCTGCGAACGCAGGCGCTCGAGGTCGAGCTGACCCTCGGTGAGCACGACGTGGAAGGCCACCACCCCGAAGAGCGATGCACACACGAGCAGCACCACCGCCGATACCGCCAGCCGCCGGCGGCGGCGGCGCGCACCCGCGCCCGGCTCGTCACCGACGATGCGCAGGTCAGGCTGCGGACGCGCCGTCCCCGCCGGATGCAGCGCGCGCTCGGCCGCGACCGCCGCGCTCCGGTACTCACTCATGACGGGTGGCACCGGCCGCGGAACCTCATGCGGCGTCCCCGTCGGGACCGGGCTCGGCCTGCGCCACGGGGAGCTTCTCGCACGCGCGCAGGCGTGCGCTCTCGCTGCGCCGGTTGGCGGCGACCTCCGCGGCCGACGGGCGTCGGGCGCGGCGGCCCAGGAGGCGGACCGTGGCCTGCGCCCCGCACACGCAGGGAAGGCCGGGCGGACAGCTGCAGCCGCCGGTGGCGGCGCGGGTGAAGCGCTGCTTGACGATGCGGTCCTCACCGGAGTGGTAGGCGAGGACGGCGCACCGGCCGCCGGGCACGAGCACGTCGATCGCCTGATCGATGGCATCGGGCAGGAGCCGCAGCTCGCCGTTCACCTCGATGCGGACGGCCTGGAACGTCCGCTTGGCGGGGTGTCCACCGCGCCGGCGCGCCGGTGCGGGGATGGTGGCGCGGATCACCTCGACCAGCTCCCCGGTCCCGTCGAGCGGGCGAGCGGCGACGATGGCGCGCGCCAGGCGGCGGGCGAAGCGCTCGCCACCGTGCTCGTACAGCACGCGGGACAGCTGGTCCTCGGCGTAGCCGTTGACGACATCGGCCGCGGTGAGCGACTGCCGGACGTCCATGCGCATGTCGAGGGGCCCGTCCGCCCGGTAGCTGAAGCCGCGCTCGGGTCGATCGAGCTGTGGGGAGCTGACTCCCAGATCGAACAGCGCACCGCTGATGTCCCCACCTGTCCCCGTCTCATGTCCAAGCTCCTGCAACGTCGTCGTGATCTCGTCGAACGGGCGCCGGCGGAGGACCACCCTGTCCGCGAAGCCGGCCAGCGCTCCCGTTGCCGCGTCGACGGCCTCGCCGTCACGGTCGAGGCCGACCAGCCGCAGGTCGGACCGGGCCTCGAGGAGCGCCCGTGCGTGGCCGCCTGCGCCGACGGTCGCATCGACCACCACGCCCGGAGGCACCGTCCGCATGATCTCGACGACCTCGTCGACCATCACCGGCCGGTGGAGGAACGCCTCGCTCATCCGCAACCCCCCGGCCGCGACACCGTCGGGATGTGTGCCCCGATCGATCTGATGGAAAGCGGGCGGAGTAGGGGCCTTTCCACCTCGCCGACCGGGGGGTTGCGCATGAGCGGACGTTCCCACGTCCCACTCGTCTCTGTTGTACGCGCGTCGCTGTGCGCGCGGTGTCTGCTCGCTCTTGGCGACTTCCTCCTCGTCAGATGCGACTCGGACCTTCGACCAGCACCTCGTCACCCGACTCCTCGCGCTGTTGCCAGCGCTCGACGTCCCAGATCTCGATGCGGTCGAACTGACCGCTGATGACGACGTCGCGCTGGAGGCCGGCGAAGGCACGCAGGCTGGGCGGGATGGCGATGCGGCCCTGCCGGTCGAGCTCGCGGCGCTCGGCGGTTGCGAAGAAGTTCCGCACTCCTGCACGCGTGCGCTGCTCGCCGGTGCGCCGCATCTGGGCCATCTCCTGGGCGCGGGCCTCGAAGTCCTCGAGCGGCCAGACGGCGATGCAGCCGTCGACCTCCTTGGTCATCACCGCGCCGCCCTGGAGCTCGTCGCGGTACTGGGACGGGAGGATGACCCGCCCCTTATCATCGACGGCGTGACGGTTCTCACCGAGGAACACGACGGGCGCCTAACCCGCGCCGTTCCCGGCGGCGTCGTGCGGGGAGCCCGTCCAGCCCCACCGCCCCACCGTCTGCTCCACCATCTGCCGCACCGACTGCGCACCTGACCCCCCGACGCCCGAATCCCCTCCACCTGTCACCACTTCGGCCCACCATAAGCCCCCACACTCCACCCAGTCAACCCCTTTTGCCCCACCGCGCCCTGCCCGTTCGCACGCGCGCCGCCGCCCTCGCGGGTCGGGCGGTGGCCGAGGTGTCGCGTCGGGCGCGCGCCGGCGGCGGGTCGGTGATCGGTGGGCGGGTGATGCTCGCGATCGACCCGCGGGCGCTCGAGCGGCTCGCGGCGGGCCAGGTCGTCGCGCTGGTCACCGGCACGAACGGCAAGACGACGACGACCCGGCTGCTCACGGCGGCGATGCGCGCGCGAGGCCCGGTCACGACCAACGCGGCCGGGGCCAACCTCGTGAGCGGGCTGGTGAGCGCGCTGGCGCGTCACCCGGCGGGCGCGGCGGCCGTGCTCGAGGTCGACGAGGGCCTGCTGCCCCAGGCCGTCGCGGCCGTGCACCCCGCAGTCGTGCTGCTGCTGAACCTCAGCCGTGACCAGCTCGACCGCACCGGCGAGGTGCGCATGCACGCGCAGCGGTGGCGGGCCGCGCTCGCGGGCTCACCGGCGACGCACGTCGTGGCCAACGTGGACGACCCCCTGGTCACCTGGGCGGCGCGCCCTTCGGCGCGCGTCACGTGGGTGGGCACCGGTCAGCGCTGGCGGCTCGACGCGGCGTCGTGTCCCCAATGCGGCGCGCGCATCCTCTGGGACGAGCCGCCGGAGGACGGGTGGGCGTGCTCCGTGTGCGACCTCCGGCGCCCGGCGGCCGACATGTGGCTCGACGGCGACACGCTCGTGCTCGCCGACGGCCTGCGCCTCGACGTCCGCCTCAGCCTCCCGGGGTGGGCGAACCGGGCCAACGCGGCGATGGCCGTCGCCGGCGCGCGTGAGGCCGGCGCGGACGCAGAGGCGGCGTTGCGCGCGATGGCCGACGTCGCCGACGTGGCCGGGCGCTACCAGGTCGTCGCGTTGGACGGCGGTGTGCGAGCCCGCCTCCTCCTCGCCAAGAACCCCGCGGGGTGGGCGGAGGCGCTCGACCTGCTGCGGCCCGCGCCGCTCCCGGTCGTCGTGGGAATCAACGCCCGCATCCAGGACGGGCGCGACCCATCGTGGCTGTGGGACGTGCCCTTCGAGCGTCTCCGGGGCCGATTCGTGGTGGCGACCGGCGAGCGGGGCCGTGACCTGGCCGTGCGCCTCCACTACGCGGAGGTCGAGCACCGGTTCGTCGCGGACGAGCTCGAGGCGATCCGCTGCGCCGCCGCGAGCGCGCCGGCCAGCGCCGCGGGAGTGGACGTTGACGTCGCCGCCAACTACTCGTCGTTCCAGCAGATCCGCAAGGCGGTCGGGAGCGGCGGGTCGCGAGAGGAGAGCGACCGTGGCCCCTGAGGCGGTCACCGTCGTGCTGCTCTATCCCGAGCTGCTCGGCACCTACGGCGACGGCGGCAATGCGGTCGTTCTCGCCCAACGGCTGCGCTGGCGCGGGCGACGGGCGGAGATCGTCGAGGTCACCGCGGGCGAGCCGGTCCCCGAGTCGGGCCAGCTCTATCTCATGGGCGGGGGGGAGGACGGCCCCCAGGCCCTGGCCGCGCGGGAGCTCACGGCCAGTCGGGCCCTGCACCGCGCCATCGACGGTGGCGCCGCCCTGCTGGCGGTGTGCGCCGGCTTCCAGGTCGTGGGCCACCGGTTCGTGGGTCCCGACGGCGAGCCCCACGCCGGGCTCGGCCTGCTCGACTGCGTCACGAGCCGCGACACGGGCGCCCGCCGCGTCGGCGAGGTCGTCACGGTTCCCGACCCGTCCATCGACGTGCCCCGGCTGACGGGTTACGAGAACCACCAGAGCGTCACCGCTCTGGGAAGGGGTGTGCGCCCGCTCGGGCGGGTCGTCGTGGGCGCGGGGAACGACACGGGCGACCGCAGCGAGGGGGCGATCGCAGGCCGCGTGGTCGGCACCTACCTCCATGGCCCGGTGCTGGCGCGCAACCCCGCGCTCGCCGATCACCTCCTCGCGTCGGTGGTCGGCGACCTCGAGCCACTCGACGACGCCGAGGCCGAGGTGCTCAGGAAGGAGCGGCTGACCGCCGCGAGTCGCGAACGCCGGTAGCCGTCACACCGTCGCGGCGGCCAGCTCTCGCGACAAGGCGGCCTCCAGCTGCTCGAGCTCGACGCCGACCCCGGTCGCGACGGAAGGCAGCTCGGCGGCCGCCGCCTCACGCTCGTCGTCCGGCAGCGCCAGCACCGCGAGCAGTGCCCGTGCGTCCCACGCCCGCAACGCGGCGCAGTGGAAGCGTGCGCCCGCGCGCGTGCGCCGTTGCGAGATGCCCACGACCTTGCGCCCGCCGACCAGCACCTCGCCGGGGCCGACGCCTGCGAAGCACACGAGGCGCGACCACCGCGTCTCCCGCAGCGGACCGTCGTGCCAGCGCGCATCGACGCCGAGCGCCCGCAACGACGACGTCCAGACGGGGCCCAACCAGCGAAAGGCGCGTCCGACGTCGTCGGTCCAGAGCGGGTCTCCGGCCGGCACGAACACGTCGGCCCACAGCAGCTCGCCGGGGCGCACCAGCACGGCGCCGCCACCGCTGCGCCGGCGCGCCACGGCGAGGCCGGCCGAGTCGGTGCGCGCCCGGTCGACGACGTCGTCGGGCTGCGTGCTGCCGAGCACGACGGCCGGCGCGGTCACCGCGAGCAGCGACAGCGTGCGCCGGGCGGTGCGCGGCGCGGGCCGGGCGACGAGCTCGGCCGCGGGTGCGGTGGCGCGCTCGACCCGCCACGCGCGGGTCAAGCGGACAGCGCGGCGCCCGGTTGGAGGTACGGCTCCCAGTGGGGGTGCACGGTTCCCACCGCGACGATGACCCAGGTGAGCTCGCGTGGCGCCATGGGCTTGCGCCGGAGGACGAAGCCGACCTCGTGGAGAAGCCGGTCCTCCTTGCGCGTGTTGCACGGTCGACAGGCCGCCACCACGTTCTCCCACACATGCTCGCCACCCCGACTGCGCGGGACGATGTGGTCGATGTTCTCCGCGTTGGCTCCGCAGTACTGACAGCGGTGGCCGTCGCGCACGAACACCGCGCGCCGGCTCAGGGCGGCGCGGGCGCGGAACGGCACCTTCACGAAGTACGTCAGCCGGATGACGGACGGCACCGCGAACGCCCGGCGCTCGGAGTGGAGCTCGGCGTCGGTCGCGTGGAGCACCTCGGCCTTCTCCTTCAGGACCAGCACGACCGCGCGCCGCACCGGGACGACGCACAGCGGCTCGTAGGTGGCGTTCAGAACGAGCGCCTTCGCCATGCCGCTACTCCGGCGCTGGTGGGACGTGCATTGGCAGCGGAGGTTACCGCAGGACCCGTCGGAACCCCCTACACCAGTGCAGGTAGCTAACGACGTCAGCGGGCACGGGCTCGCGGTCGGGGTCGCCATAGGCGGTCTGCAGCCGGAACCGCAGGTAGGCGGGGTCGGGGACAGGGAGGAACGGGCGCCGGCGCCACCACCCGGGCTGTGCGAGACGCACGACTTGGGCGACCGCGACCCCCCACAGCGCGGGACGGGCGAGCACTGCGACCGCCGCCCGCGCCAGCCACGCCGCGCCCATCACGGGAGAGCCGCGCGCCCCGGCAGTCAACGTCTCTGCCCCATCACAACCGGCCGACGCTCCGCCATCCCACCGCGGCCGCACCCACGAGCGGGCCGTCACCGCCGAGGCCGGCGGGGACGATGCGCGCCCGGCGCGAGAAGTCGAGCCGGGCACGCGCGTGGAGCTCCTCCTGGGCGGCCGCGAAGAACGGCGCCCCGAAGCCGAGCGCGACCGATCCCGCAACCACCGCCAGCGGGAGGTCGAGCAGGTTCGCCACCGATGCGACCGCCCGGCCGACCAGCCGGCCGGTGCGCGCCACCACCTCGGGCCCCGCCTCGACGGCGGGGCGCCCGGTCGCGGCGGCGATGCTCGGGCCCGACGCCTCCGCCTCGAGGCAACCCCGCGCGCCGCAGGCGCACGGCCTCCCGTCGGGCTCGACGATCACGTGCCCGATGTGCCCGGCGTTGCCGTCGGCGCCGTCGAGCAACCGACCGTCGAGGACGATCCCGCCGCCGACACCCGTCGACACCACCATGGCGATGAAGTCGCGCGCCCCGGCAGCCGCGCCCTTCCACCCTTCGCCGAGGGCGAGCGCCTTGGCATCGTTGTCGACGAACGTGGGCAGGCCCGTGCTCGCGCCGAGCCGGGCCCGCAACGGGAAGTCGCGCCACGCGCCGATGTTCAGCGGCGACACGGCCTCCCCGCCGGCGGTCATCGGTCCCCCGCAACCGACACCGCAGACCACGGCGTCGGTCGAGCCGGCCGGGCCGCGGACCGCGTCGAGCAGCGTGAGCACGACGTCGAACACCGCATCGGGGTCGGTGGACGCCGGTGTGGGCGCGGTCGCGGAGGTCAGCAGCCCTCCCGCCGCGGTGACGAGGCCGGCGGCGAGCTTGGTGCCGCCGATGTCGAGCGCGAGCGCCACGTCCACCCCGTCGACCGTACAGGCGAACCTCAGCCGGGCGTGTCACGCGGGTCACCAGAAAGAACCTTCCGGCGCGACCGAACGTCTCATGCGACGGTAGCCTGTGGCGTTCGCGGGCGTTGGCGAGGGAGAGGAGTCCAGCGTGGCCAGGGAGCCGGCCGTGGCGCGCGGGGTGGCGTCGTTCTCCGACCGTTTCGAGGCGGTCGTCGACAACGTGGCGCGTGTCATCCAGGGCAAGGACGAGGCGATCGCGCTCGCGTTCACCTGCCTCGTCGCCGAGGGGCACCTGCTCATCGAGGACGTGCCCGGCGTCGGCAAGACCAGCCTGGCGAAGGCGCTGGCCGCCAGCCTGGAGTGCACCTGGGGGCGCATCCAGTTCACCCCCGACCTGCTCCCGTCCGACGTCACGGGCGTCACCGTCTACAGCCGGGCGACGGGCGAGTTCGAGTTCCGGCCGGGCGGCATCTTCCACAACATCGTGCTCGGCGACGAGATCAACCGCGCCTCGCCCAAGACCCAGTCGGCGCTCCTCGAGGCCATGGAGGAGGGACAGGTCACCGTCGACAACAAGACGTACCGGCTCGACCCCCCGTTCATGGTGATCGCGACCCAGAACCCGATCGAGCACGAGGGCACCTACCCGCTCCCCGACAGCCAGCTCGACCGCTTCCTCATGCGGATCCACATGGGCTACCCCGCGCGCACGGCCGAGATCGCCATCCTCGACACGCACGGCACCGCGACCGTGGTGGTCGACGACCTGAAACCCGTGGCCACGGTGGCCGACGTCGAGACGATGATCGCGATGGCTCAGTCCGTGCACGTCGCGCCCAGCCTGAAGGGCTACATCGTCGACCTCGCCGAGGCGACGCGGAACCATCCCGACCTCGCCCTCGGCGTGTCACCGCGCGCCGCCCTCGGGCTGCAACGCGCGGCTCGGGCACGTGCCGCCGCGTCGGGCCGCGACTACGTGGTGCCCGACGACCTCAAGCTGCTCGCGGCACCCGTGCTCGAGCACCGGCTGGCCCTCACGCCCGAAGCGCAGATGCGCGGCGTCAGTCGCAACGAGCTGCTGACCGAGGTGCTCGGGCGGGTGCCGGTGCCCAGCGGCCGCGCCAGCGCGCAGGGGTAGTCGATCATGTCGACCGAACCGTGCTGACCAAGTCGTGCTGACGCGGCGCGGCTGGCTCCTGGCGTCGGGCGCGGTCGCGCTGCTCTTCGCGGGCCGGATGCTCGGGATCCTCGAGCTGTTCGTCCTCGCGGCCGCGTCCGGCGCGCTCGTGCTCGGCGCGCTGGTGCAGGTGCGGTTGACCACAGTGCGGCTGCGCGCCACGCGACACCTGCACCCGACGCGTGTGTTCGCCGGCACCGACAGCCGCGTCGAGCTGGAGCTCGCCAACCGGGGCGCGCGCGCGACACCGGTGCTCACGGTCCGCGACCCGTTCGACCGAGGGCGCCGGCAGGCACGCTTCATGCTCGGGCCGCTGAAGCCCAACACGTCGTCGCGCGCCGCCTATCGCCTGCCCACCGATCGCCGGGGCGTGTTCGAGATCGGGCCGCTCGAGATCACCAACCTGGACTCCTTCGGGCTGGCGTCGATCCGCCAGGTCGTGGCCGCCGCGACCGAGCTCACCGTGTACCCCGCGCTCGACGCCATCGTGCCGCTCCCCCAGACCCAGGGCCACGACCCGCTGGCCGGGGCCGACCACCCGACGGCGCTCGGCGTGGCGGGTGAGGACTTCTACGCCCTGCGCGCGTACGAGATGGGCGACGACCTGCGCCGGGTGCACTGGCCGTCGACCGCGCGGGTCGACGAGCTCATGATCCGCCAGAACGAGATGCCGTGGCAGGGCCGGGCCACGGTGCTGCTCGACACGCGCGCGCAGGCGCACGAGGGAGATTCGCTGGAGGTTGCCGTACGGGCGGCCGCGAGCGTCGTGAACGCGTGCTGGCGTCAAGGCTCGCTCGTCCGGCTGGTGACCACCGACGGCACCGACTCGAGCTTCGCCGCGGGCCAGGCGCACGTCGAGGCGATCATGGAGCGTCTGGCGATCGTGCGCGCCGCACGCGGCGACCGCCTGGCGAGCGTGCTGGGCGGACTGCGACGTGCCGGCAACGCGGGTGCGATGGTCGCGGTGCTCACCGCGAACGTCCCGGGTGAAGAGCTCGAACGGCTGGGCCGCTTGCGCGGGCGCTTCGGCTCGTTGTCCCTCGTGCTCATCGAGCGCTCGGCTTGGGACCCCGATGCCACGACGCGCTCGTCGCGCTCGTCGCCGCCGGTGACCACCCTCGTGCGCGTCACGGGCGATCAGCCGTTCGCCGCCGCATGGAACCGCGCCTTCGCGGGTCGTCGCACCGCGACGGCGTCGCATTCGGGTTGGCGTCCGTGAAGCCCGCCGGACGCGGTCTCGTACGCGACCGTGAGCTCTCGGTGGCGCCGGAGCTGGCGCTGACCGCGCTCACGATCGGTGCGGTCGTCTCGTTCGGCCGTCTGTTCGAGGACGGTCGCTTCTTCGGGCCCGTCTTCGCCGCCGCGGTCTGCTCGCACGTGGTGGCGTGGTTGGGTCGGCGGCTCGGCCTCGGACTGCCCGCCGCCGCGCTGCTGTCGTTGGTGGCGGGCGCCATCGTCCTCGTCTGGGTCATCGAGCCGTCGACCACCACGTACGGCATCCCGCGGGGCGCGAGCTGGCACGCGGTGGGCCGCGATCTGCGCGACGCGTGGCGTCGCTTCGGCGACGTCGTCGCCCCCACGCCCGCCACCGTGGGCTTCGTCGCCGCCGCCGTCGTCGGTGCCTGGGCCGCGGCCTTCCTCGCCGACGCCGCCGCCTTCCGGCTCCCGGCCACGTTCGAGGCGGTCGTCCCCTCGCTCACCCTCTTCGTCTTCTCGTCGGCGCTCGGGCCCGACAAACACCGCGTCCTCTACACGATCGTGTACCTCGCGGGCGTGCTCGTCTTCGTCCTCGTGAGCACCGCCACCCGAAGAGCCGAGACGACATCGTGGTTCGCAGGCCGGCGCGGAGGTGGCGCGAGCACGATCGCGCAGGGCGGAGTCCGGCTCGCCACGGCCGGGGTCGTGGTCGCCGCGCTCGTCGGACCCGCGCTGCCGGGAGCGCACAGCGCGTCCCTCGTCCAGTGGCGTCACCACGACGGCAACAGCGGCCCGCGCAACCGCGTCACCGTGAGCCCGCTCGTCGACATCCAGTCGCGACTGCTCGACCAGGGCACGACCGAGTTCTTCACGGTCAAGACCACCGGCGCGGTCCCGCGGTACTGGCGCCTCACCGCGCTCGACGACTTCGACGGGACGATCTGGAAGTCGTCGAACAGCTACAAGGGCGCGAACGGGCGCTTGCCGCGGGGCGAGCCGAGCAAGGCTCCCGAGACGACGCTGCGGCAGGATTACAGCATCCAGGAGCTGTCGAGCATCTGGCTGCCGGCAGCGGTGCAGCCGGAGCGGCTGACCGGCCAGTCCGGAGCCCGCTACGACGAGGAGTCGGGGAGCCTCATCAGCTCGACCGCCAACGGCAACGGCCTCACCTACACGGTCGTGTCGAGGATCCCCCGGTTCTCGGAGGCCGACCTGGCCCGCGTGCGGAGCGCCGTCCCGCGACGGATCGCGGACCGCTACCTCCGGCTGCCCCGCGGCTTCCCCCTGAAGGTGATCCGCGAGGCCGAGCAGGTCACGGCCGCGGCGACCACCCCGTACCGCAAGGCGCTCGCGCTCCAGGCGTACTTCCGGTCGTCGCGGTTCACCTACAACGCGAGCGCCACGCTCGGAACCGACGAGACGGCGATCGAGCAGTTCCTGTTCAAGACGCGGAGCGGCTTCTGCCAACAGTTCGCCGGCACGTATGCGGCCATGGCCCGGGCGGTGGGACTGCCGGCGCGGATCGCGGTCGGGTTCGTTCCCGGCCTGTTGCAGAAAGACGGCTTCCACGTGCGCGGGAAGGACGCCCACGCGTGGCCCGAGGTCTACCTGTCCGGCTACGGATGGGTGCCGTTCGAGCCCACACCGGCCGACGGGCGGGGCCTGCCGGGCGGTGACACGTACGCAGGGACGCCCGTGTACCAGGCGAGGACCAGCGACGATCCGGCAGCCACGGCCACGTCCACCCCGCCGACCACCGTGGCGCCGGCCGCCGGGTCCTCCTCGAACCGCAACATCGAGGGCCTCAACGTCGGGGGCGCCGGCTCGACCGGGGCCGGCGGGCACCGGCCGTGGTGGCGGCACCCGCTGGTGATCCTGATCGTGCTCGCCGGGCTCGCCACCGCCGGGCTCACCGGGGTGCCGGTCGTGCGGGCGCTGCGCCGCAGGCAGCGGCGGGCCGCGGCCGTCACGCCGCAAGCGCGCGTCCTCGTGGCATGGGAGGAAGCCGAGGAGATCCTCGCGGTGGCCGCCGGGCTTCCCCGGCGCCCGGCGGAGACCCCGCTCGAGTATGCCGCCCGCGTGGCGGCGGCCGCACCGCTCGACGCCGGGCTGCTCGCCGGGCTCGCGCGCGACACGTCGGCCGCCGGCTTCTCGTCCACAGGCGTCGACGACGGGATCGCGGACCGCTCCGAGGCGACGGTCGCCCAGATGCGGCGGACCCTGCTCGACCGGGCCACCCGCGTGCAGCGGGTCAAGTGGTCGGTCGACCCGCGGAACCTGCGGTGAGGATCAGTCCTCGGGCTTGAACCGGCGGCGGATGCGCTTGCCCGCGTCGCCGAAGTACTCGCGCAGGTTGCCGGCCCGCATGGTCTCGGTGACCTGCTGCCAGCCCGCCTTGCCCATCCGGCGCAGGTTACGTTCGAAGACCACCGCGCAGGCGAACATCGCGAGGAACCCGGCGATGCCCAGCCACGTCCGCGACGCGAACGACACGATCATGAGGGCGAAGCCGGCAACGAAGCCCAGGGCCGCCCACTTCAGGTTGCGTCCGGCGTGGCTGTAGACGGTCGTCGAGCCGACGGCGCGGGCGAGGTCGGGGTCGTGCTCGTAGAACTGCTGCTCGATCTCCTGGAGGATTCGCTGCTCGTCCTCAGACAGCGGCACGGCAACCCCTCGTGACTCTCGCCCTCTTAGTTCGATGGCCCCTGACCCGAGCCATCTTGGCACAGCCTCAGCGGCTCAACAACGCGATGCCCACCGGCCTTCCCTGCCTGGCGGAGCGGTAGACGGCGTCCGCCAGGCGGTGGGCGGCGAGGCCTTCCTCGAGGCCCGGCCGAGGCGCGCGCCCGGTCGCGATCGCGTCCAAAAAGGCCCGGTTGGCCTCCGCGTAATGGGAGACGACGATCATCGTGGAGTCGTCCGACCACGGGAGCGCGGTCACCCAATCGGGCGGCGGGCACGGGCGCACCTCCGTCCCGGCGGTCGTCTCCACGTGGAGCGGGCCCGAGAAGTCGTCGTCGAGCCAGACCAGGCCTCGCTCGCAGAAGACCTCGACCCGGCGGCCCGACGGACGGGTGAGCACGTCGTGCCAGACGCTGACCAGGGCCGCCGTGGCACCGGACGCGAACGACAGCAGGGTCACCGCGACGTCCTCGATCTCGTCGTGGCCCGCGTAGTTGGCCGTGCGGGCGGTCACCTCAGTGACCTCGCCCAGGCAGTGGCGCAGGACGTCGAGGTCGTGGATGGAGTGCTCGAGCAAGGTGCCACCGCCGGCCACCGTGACATCGCCGCGCCACGTCGACGCGTAGTGGCCCTGGATCGGGAAGAACTGGTCGTCACGGAAGCTGACGGCCATGGGCCGGCCCAGCACGCCCGACGTCACCTCCTCGCGCAGCGCCACGAACACCGGCGAGGTACGGAGGACCAGACCCACCTGGGCGGGCACCCGCGCGACCGCGGCCGCGTGCGTCAGGGCCTCGGCCTCGGCGAGCGTGGGTGCGAGCGGCTTCTCGCAGAAGATCGCAACCCCGCGACCGGCCGCCGCCTCCACCAGCGGCAGGTGGCTGCTCGTCGGCGTGCACACCCAGACCGCGTCGACCCCGTCGAGCAGCGCGTCAGCGTCGGCCGCCACATCGGCTCCATGGGCGCGAGCGAACGCCTCCGCCCGGGCCGTGTCGATGTCGTGGGTGGCCACCACGGCCGCGTCGACGAGCCCAGCCTTGATGATCGCCTTCAACGAGCGCGAGTGCGCCTGCGCGATCGTGCCGCAGCCGACGATGCCGATGCGCGTCGTCACCCGTCGCGCCGATCCTCCGGCCCGGCCGGGCCGTGCTCGTGGCTGTGCCCGTCGCCGGCGGGGCCGGCCGGGCCCCATTGCGTGTCGCCTTGGCGCTTCACGCGCAGGCCGGCGTCGTCGACGAGCGTCGCCGGGCCCACGGCCCGGTCGCCGAAGCGACCGCGGATCCGGTCGACGGCGGCCGTGACACCGCGCTGCTCGTCGCCGTCGTCGAGCGTGAGCTGGCGCGTGCGCTGGTCGATCAGGTTCGACACGCTGACGCCGAACAGCCGGACACCCGGCGATGGATCGACGTGCTCGAGCAAGCCGGCAGCCACGCGCGCGATGTCGGGCCCGGTGTCGACCGCGCTGGGCACCGTGCGCGACCGCGTGATCGTTCGGAAGTCGTGGAAGCGGACCTTGATGTTCACCGTGCGCCCGGCCAGCTCGTGCTTGCGCAGCCGCGACGCCACTGAGTCGGCCAGACGCACGGCTTCTCGCTGCAACGTCGCGAGCTCGTGGTGATCACGTGCGTACGTCTCCTCGTGACCGATGGACTTCGCCTGATGGTCGGGCTCGACCGCGCGCTCGTCGTGCGCCCATGCGAGTTGATGGAGGTGATGGCCGACGGCAGGTCCCAAAGCCGTCACCAGGGTGGCCTCCGGCAGCGCGGCCAGATCGCCGATGGTGCGCACGCCGAAGCGGTCGAGCCGCCGGCGCGTGGCCGGGCCCACCCCCCAGAGGGACTGCACCGGCAACGGATGGAGGAAGGCGAGCTCCTCTCCCGGCGCCACCACCACGACGCCCCGGCCCGGACGGGTGCCGCTTCGGTCGGCGCGCGGCTTGGCCGCCTCGGAGGCGAGCTTGGCCACGAACTTGGTGGTGGCGACGCCCACCGACGCGGTCAGACCGACGTGGTCGTGGATCCGCGCCCGGATGGCCGACGCGATCGCGGGCGGCTCACCGAAGAGCCGGCGCGCGCCCGACACGTCGAGGAACGCCTCGTCCAGCGCGATCCCCTCGACGAGCGGCGTGAACGACCTGAACACCTCGTGGATGCGCCGGCTGTAGTCGCTGTAGAGCTCGTAGCGGCCGGCGAGGAACACCGCGTGCGGACACAGCCGCCGGGCGCGCGTCGACGGCATGGCGGAGTGCACGCCGTGCACGCGCGCCTCGTAGGAGCAGGACGCGACGACACCCCGATCGCCCGTCCCACCAACGATCACGGGCCTGCCCCGCAACGCGGGGTCGTGCAACACCTCGACCGACGCGTAGAACGCGTCCATGTCGACGTGGAGGACGGTGGCGTCGCGGCGCCGGCGGCTGTCGTCGCTCACACGCGCACGACCACGATCGAGCGGCGGTCGGCGCCGCTGATCTCGTAGCGGAAGCCGCGCCGGGCATCGAGGCCCCAGCGCTCGCCCAACCACTCGGCCAAGGGCTCGACCACCCACGGGTGCGCGCCGTCGAGGAGCGTGGAACAGCCGTCGACCGATACGAACCGCGCGTCGACCACGATCCCGTCGGGATCGTCGACGTGCAGCGCGCCTTCGTAGGCGACCGCACGATGCACCTCGACGCGCAGATGCCAGTCGAGGTCGGGTGCGAGCGCATCGACCTCGTAGAGCGGGCCCTCCCACTCGGTGACGACGAGACCGGTCTCCTCGTTCACCTCACGGGAGAGCCCGGCGTGCACCGTCTCGCCGCGGTCGATGACACCCCCGGGCGTTGACCAGTCGTGCGACCCGTCGCGCCTGCGGTTGCGCACCATCAGCAACCCTTCGGGCCCTTCGATGAGGGCGCCGGCCACGAGCCACTCACGCACGACCGCAGTCTGGCAGCATGAGCGACCGTGCATCGCAACGTCAGGGCGGTGGTCGAGGCAGGCCGGGCGCTCGGGGTCGACATCCACCCACGGGACTTCCCCGACTCGACGCGATCGGCGGCCGACGCCGCGCTCGCCATCGGCGTCGACCTGGGCCAGATCGTCAAATCGCTGGTCTTCAGCGTCGACGGCGAGGTCGTGGTGGCCCTGGTGAGCGGCGACAACCTGCTCGACGAGAAGAAGCTGGCGACGCGCGCCGGCGGCGAACGGGCATGGCGCGAGGACGCCGACACCGTCCGCGACGCCACCGGGTTCCCGGTGGGTGGGGTGCCGCCGTTCGGACACCGCGAGCCGTTGCGGGTCTTCGTCGACGAGGACCTGCTCGACTACGACGAGCTCTGGGCCGCGGCGGGCACGCCGCACGTCAACTTCTCGATCACGCCCTCGGAGCTGGTGAAGGCGACGGGCGGGCTCGTGTGCGACCTCGCCAAGCGGCGGTAAACCTTCAGGCGCTCAGGCGTCGGGGCCGGGTCGCAGTCGGGTGCGGAACAGGTCGAGCACCTGTTCGAGCGCCTGACGCGTCGGGTGGTCGGGGTCGTCGGCCACCAGCTCCTCGGTGAGCACGGAATGCGCGTTGCGCTTGATCCCCCACGCGTTGCCGGGTGACGAGTCGATCTCCACCGTCACGACCCCGTCGCCCAGCTCGTCGCGCAGCCGTTGGAACCGGTCGGCGGGCACCAACTTGTCGCCCGTGAAGCGGAGCGCGAGCACGCACAGTCCGGGCTCGTCTCCGCGGCCGGCCTCGGACGCGCGGACTCGTTCCTTGACGCGCGCCAGGTCGTCGTCGGAGACGCCGAGGTCGCGACGGTGGGCGCGCGTGAGGCCGAACGGAAGCGACGGCTGGCTGAGCACCGGGGCCATCACCGTCTCGTCCACCATCATCGCCAGCGCGAACCCGCCGGTGAAGCACATGCCGACCACACCCACGCCGGGACCGCCGAGCTCCGCGTGCACCGCGCGCGCCAGCGCGCGCAGCCAGTTGGTGATCGGGCTCGTGCGTCGCAGGGCCATGGTGGAGAACTCTCGTGAGATGCAGCCCCACGAGACGCTGCTCAGCACGTAAGGCACCGACACCTCGCGTCCCGGCTCGCCGAACACGTGGGGCAGCACGGCCGTGAACCCGTCGCGGGCCACGATGCGGCCGAAATCGGCAACGCGCGGCGTGATGCCCGGCATCTCACTGATCACGATGACGCCCGGCCCGCTCCCGATGCGGTAGACGTCGCGGGTCTTGCCTTCGGCGGTGAACTCGGTGCGCTCGAAGTCGGCGAGGACGTCGACGGTCGGTGTCATCGGGGCAACCTAGCGCGACACCATACGGTCGACGCCGTACGATCCTCGTCCATGCAACCCGAGCCGTCGCCATCGGCCCTCCCGTCCGTGGCTGCCCGTGCGCTCGCGTTCGCCGCGATCCTCGTCGCGGGCGTGAGCGGCGGCCTGATCGGCTACGCGGTGGTGCGCGTGCAGTGCAAAGGCGACTGTGCGGTGCCGAACGGTCTCGGTGCGTTCGTGGGTGCCGTCGTCGCCGCCGCCGGCGTGGCCGTGATCGCCACCCTCGTCCTGCGGGCCATGGGTGAATGGCGCACGATCAAGGAGGGCGAGCCCCCCGAGCCGATCGGGTAGTCCGTCACTCCGCGAGCCAGAGACGCCGGAAGCCCTCGGCATAGCGCACGCCCGCGACCCGGCCGCTCTCCTCGGCCCGATCGCGCAGGAAGTCGCGGAACCACTCGTCGGTCGTCGGCAGCTGGCTGCGGTGGCAGAAGAGGGCGTCGACCTTGGTCTCGAGCGTGGCGGTCACGTCGACCCAGACGTTGGGCTCGAGCGTGCCCGACATGAGCACGCGAGGCACCGCGTGCACGCCGCCGAACCCCGGGAAGTAGTGCGGGCTGCCCGCCATCGGCGCGGCCGCGTCGAGGGTTGCCCAACCCGTGATCCGGTGGTCGTGGTGGTTGTAGTAGCGGTCACCGAAGAACACCGCGGTCGGGTCGGGGCAGACGAGCACCTCGGGGCGCAGCCGTCGGATCAGCTCGACGATGCGCGACCGCACGGCGGGTGTGTTCTCGAGCTCACCGTCGTCGATCCCGAGCTGGTGATGACCCGCGAGCCCGAGCACACGCGCCGCGGCCGCCATCTCCTCGGCCCGCAGCACCGCCAACTCGTCGGCGTCGACATCGGGATCGGACGATCCCTTGTCGCCACGCGTGGCGACCAGCACGTGCACCTCGGCCCCCGCGCGCGTCCAGCGCGCGAGCGTGCCCCCGCACGACACCTCGGGATCGTTTGGATGGGCGTAGACGGCGAGGGCCGAGACCGGCGCCTCGTCGACCAGCTCGGGCATGGAGAAGCAGCGTACCTGGAGGGGCAGCGTGCTCAGGCCGCGGACAGCGCCTTACAGGCCCGCTCGATGCCATGGTCGTCGACGTCGAGATGCGTCGCCATCCGGAGCACGCCGGGAGCGATCGCGCCGGCAAGCACGCCGTCGGCCCGGAGCCGGTCGAGCACCGCGGAAGCCCGGGGGTGGCGCCAGATCACCATGTTGGTGCGCGCGGTGTCGGGGTCGAGCCCCGCCTCGGGCCAGCGCTCGGCCACGCACTCGGCCAGCCGCCGGGCGCGCCGATGGTCGTCGTCGAGGCGCTCGACCATCGTCGTCAGCGCAACCAGCGCGGCCGCCGCGATCACGCCCGCCTGCCGCATGCCGCCACCGAGTCGCTGACGGGTCGCCCGCGCCTCGGCCATGACGTCGGCGGGACCGGCCAGCAACGAGCCGACGGGCGCGCCCAGGCCTTTCGACATGCAGCACATCACGGTGGTGGCGCACCTCGCGTACGCGGCCGCGGGCGTGCCCGTCGCGACTTCGGCGTTGAAGAGCCGCGCGCCGTCGAGGTGAACCGGCAGGCCGCACGCGGCGACGGCCTCGAGCCGCGCGAGCGGCCAGGGCGCCCCGTTGGCAGGCATGTGCGTGTTCTCGACGCACACGAGCGACAGCTTCGGGTAGTGGTGGTCGGCCGCGCTCACCGCCCACGCGATATCGCTCGCCGAGAGCGTTCCGTCGTCGTCGTCGACGATCGTGAACTGCACGCCCGCGTTGTACGCGGCGGCGGCGTTCTCGTAGACGACGACGTGCTGGCGCCGGCCGGCGACGACGCCGGTGCCCGGTCGGGTGAGGAGGCGCAGCGCGAGCTGGTTGCCCATCGTGCCCGAAGGCACGAACAGCGCCGCCTCCTTGCCGACACGCGCCGCGAACGCCTCCTGCAGCGCGTTGACGGTGGGATCCTCGCCGTACACGTCGTCGCCGACATCGGCCTCGGCCATGGCGCGCCGCATCTCGGGCGTGGGCCGGGTGACCGTGTCGGAGCGGAGGTCGACGAACCCGTCGGTCATCGCGCCGAGGCTAGACACCTCTAGGGTGGAAGCGTGACCGATACCGGCGCGGGCACCACCGGCGGCGCCGATCAGCGAACCCTCCTCGACCTCGCGGTGGGGCTCGCCCGCGACGCGAGCTCGGTGCTCGGTGAACGGCGGTCACGTCGCCACGTCGTGAGCACCAAGTCGAGCGGCACCGACATGGTCACCGAGGTGGATCGCGCGTCGGAGGCGCTGATCGTCGCCGGGCTGCGGGCGGCCCGACCGCACGACGCCATCGTCGGTGAGGAGGGTACCGCCGACACCGGCACGAGCGGCGTGCGGTGGCTCGTCGACCCGCTCGACGGCACGACGAACTACCTCTACGGCTACCACGCGTACGCGGTCTCGATCGCGGCCGAGGTCGACGGCGAGGTCGTGGTCGGTGTCGTCGCCGACGCGTCCAACGGCGAGGTGTTCACCGGCGCCCGCGGGTCAGGCGCGCAGTGCGACGGTGTGCCGCTCGACGTCGTCGACCACGCGGAGCTGGCCACCGCGCTCGTCGGCACCGGCTTCTCCTACCTCGCCGATCGCCGGGCGCGTCAGGCGCAGGTGCTCACCGCCGTGCTCCCCGCCGTCCGCGACGTCAGGCGCGCGGGCTCGGCCGCGCTCGATCTCTGCTGGCTGGCAGCGGGGCGCCTGGACGCGTTCTACGAGAAGGGCCTCGCCCCGTGGGACTTCGCGGCGGGCGCGCTGATCGCGACCGAGGCCGGAGCACGCACCGGCGACCTCGAGGGCGGCGCGCCGTCGACAGAGTTCGTCCTCGCCGCCGCGCCGTCGGTGTTCGAGCAACTCCGTGCCGCGTTGGTCGCCGCGGGCGCGGGCGACGCGTAGCCTGGCGAACCCGGACATATCTCCCCTTCGCCCGCCGGTCGTCATCCATCCGCCGCGGCTCAGCGAATAACACACCGAAGTCCGCAAAGGGGAGGGGATCGCAGTGAAGGCGACATCCGCCGAGTTGTTGCGACGCGCCCGAAAACCCGTGCTCGTCACGACGGTGACCGCGCTCGGCCTCGCGCTCGGCGTCGGCGGCGCCCTGGTGCTCTGGCGCGACAAGGGCGACGGCTCGGCGAAACCGGTGCCCTCCGCGAAGAGCATCCACCTGCCCCGGTCCGTCGCCCACCCCGGCCCCCGCCCGATCACGGGCGACCCGGCGCCGGTCCCCGCGGTGGAACCGGCAACCGCGGCCGAGGCCCTCACCGACTTCTTCCAGGCGCAGGCCGCCAAGCAGGCCGGCGCCTCGTACGCGCTCATCACGACCGACAGCCGCCGGCACTTCCCGTCGTTGAGCACCTGGGAGACGAGCGCCGTCGACCGCCTGGTGCCCACGACCTTCGAGCTGGGCGCCGAGCACGCGGCCGAGGTCGACAACGGGCAGGCGGTCGACATCGAGGTGAACGCGACGCACGCGCCCGCGCTCGACACCTTCAGCGGGCTCGTACCCGGTCGCGCCCAGGAGACGTGGCGGGTCTGGCGCGAGAACGACCATTGGCGCGTCGACCCCGAACCGGTGAAGGCCGTGCCGGTGCTGCCGGTCGATCAGGCGGCGCAGGACGTCGTGCGCGCGTGGGTGGCGCGGATGGAGGCGTGCGACACGGGCGGGGCGCGCTCCCTGCAGCTGAGCTCAATGCTCTACGGGCCCATCCAGCTCGGCCAGGCGCCGTGCAAGGAGCAGGGCGCGTGGCAGGTCGGCAGCACCACCAGATTCGACGCGGCCCCCGACAACGGCACCTATGTGGCCGCCTTCGGGCCGGGCGTCGGCTCGTGGGGTCGTCTCGTGCCGGTGAAGGGCCCGCGTTCGCATTTCTTCGCAGCCGTCGGGCCCCTGGGCGACGACTGGCGCGTTCTCGGTGTGTTGGTCGACGGCGCGGACGGATGAAAGGGGGTGATCGTCCGAGCCGGTGCTGAGGGACCCCGGTCTCGCGTCGGGGCGCGTGTCCCTGTTCTCTGAAACCCGTTTTCTGAAAGAAGGAGGAGCTGCAGTGCGGAACTACCGAAAACTGCTGCTGGTACCGGCCCTCGGATTGGCCGGCCTGCTGGCATCAGTCGTACCGGGACAGACGTCGAGCCACCGGGAAGCGCCTCGCATCAGCGAGGACCCCCTGGCGGACACGACCGATCTGTACGCCTTCGTGAGCCCGGACCGTCCCGACACGGTGACGTTCATCGCCAACTGGATCCCGTTGGAGGAGCCGGCGGGCGGACCGAACTTTTTCAAGTTCGGCGACGACGTGCGTTATCGCATCAACATCGACAACAACGGTGATGCCGCCGACGACATCATCTACGAGTGGCGCTTCACCACCAAGGTGGTGAACCCCAACACGTTCCTCTACAACACGGGGCCGATCACCAGCCTGAACGACCCGCACTTCAACATCCGGCAGTACTACTCGATCGCGAAGATCCAAGGTGACTCGCGCAAGATCATCGGCGAGGGCCTCGCCACGCCGCCGGTGAACATCGGTCCCCGCTCGACGCCGAACTACGAGGCGTTGGCTCGGTCAGCCGTCTACGACCTGCCGGGTGGCTACAAGTCGTTCGTCGGACAGCGCGACGACCCGTTCTTCGTCGACCTGGGATCGATCTTCGACCTCGGTGGCCTGCGCCCGTTGAACTCCGCGCACGCGCTGCCGCCGAAGACGACCCAGCCGGGTGTCGACGGTGTGGGCGGATTCAACACCCACACGATCGCCCTGCAGGTGCCCATCACCGAGCTGACTCGGGACGGCAAGCCGGCACGCGGCCTGAACGTGGCGACGACGACGTCCCGACACGACGGCGAGGGTGACGACGACGGCGACGACGATCACGGCGACAAGGGCGACACCGGCCCCAACTCGATCATCGGTGTGTACTCCGAGACCCAGCGCATGGCCAATCGCAGCCTGAGCGAGCGTGACCCGTTCGTGCGGCAGTCGGGCGAGTGGGTCAACGTGTCCCGCCTCGGGGCCCCGTTGGTGAACGAGGTCGTGATCCCGTTGGGCAAGAAGGACCGCTTCAACGCATCCGAGCCCGAGGACGACGCCCAGTTCCTCGGCAACGTGACCAACCCGGAGCTGGCGGGCCTCATCCCGGCCCTCTACCCGGGGGTCAAGGTGCCGCCGAACCCACGCAACGACCTGGTCGCGGTGTTCCTCACCGGGATCCCCGGTCTCAACCAGCCGCCGAACGTCAGGCCGTCGGAGATGCTCCGGCTCAACATGGCGATCCCGCCGGTGCCCCTCAAGTCGGGGAGTGACCCCTTCGGCAACGAGAACCACCTCGGGGTCATCGCGGGTGACAACGCCGGCTTCCCGAACGGCCGACGACTCGCCGACGACGTCACCGACATCGAGCTGCGCGCGCTCGCCGGTGGCACGGTCCTGACACCGGACTTCAACAGTGCGCCGAACAACATCCTGGGCGACGGGGTCAACAAGAACGACCTTCCGTTCCTCGCCCGGTTCCCGTACGTGGCCACGCCCCACCAGGGCTACGACCACACGCACCACGCCGTCGGCTCCACGACCACGTGCTGCTGACTGACACCGCTGCACACCCGACGGAGGGGGCCCGGGCCACCGGGCCCCCTTCCCGGGACTCTGCCGCCCAGCCCCCTCGACGGGGGGCCTGGCGGCGAGGGCTGGCGGCCACGCTCGTCGTGGCCGCCGTCTTCGGGCTCCTCCTCGGCCGCTTCATCGTGGCCGGGCGCAACGACCATCCCGTGCCGGCGCCTGCGCCGCCGAGCGACCGGACCAGCGCCGAGGCGCGCGTCGCCCGCCTGCAGTCGCAACTGCGCGCGCAACCCGACAGCCCCGCGCTCCTCACCCAGCTGGCCGACGCCTACCTCGTGCGCGCCCGCGAGACCGCCGACCCGACGTACTACAACAAGGCCGACCAGGCCGTGGCGCGCAGCGCCGCCCTCGCGCCCGACGACGGCCACACGCTGACCACGGCTGCCTTTCTCGACCTGGCCCGCCACAACTTCGGCCGCGCCCTCGAGCGCGCCACCCGCGCCCACGCGCTCAACCCCGACGACCCCGATCCGCTGACGGCCATCTTCGATGCGCACATCGAGCTCGGCCAGTACGACGCGGCGGCCACCACCGTCGACGAGATGTTGAGCACGCGTCCCGCGCTCGCGAGCTACGCACGCCTCTCGTACCTGCGCGAGCTGCGCGGTGACACCCCTGGTGCCATCGGCGCCATGACGGAGGCAGTGGAGGCAGGTGCGGGGTCACCCGACGACCGCGCCTACGTCCTCGTGCTGCTCGGCGACCTCCACCTCGGACGCGGCGACCTCGCCGTGGCCGAGGCGAACTACCTGCGGGCCGAGCGCGACCACCCCGACTACGGGCCGGCCGAGGTCGGCCGGGCACGCGTGGCCGCGGCGCGCGGCGACCTCCAGGGTGCGGCCGACCGGCTCACGGCCACCGCGAACCGCCTCCCGCTCCCCGCCACGGTCGCGTTGCTCGGTGACGTCCTCGACGCGATGGGCAGGCCGTCCGACGCGGCCCGGCAGTACGACCTGGTGCGCGCCATCGAGTCGCTCAACCGCGCCAACGGCGTGTCGGTCGACTTCGAGCTGGCGCGCTTCGATGCCGACCATCTCGGCGACGCGGGCGCCAACCCCGCCGCCACCGTCGCCCAGGCGCAGGCGGCGCTCGCGGCGCGTCCGACGATCTTCGCCGAGGACGCGCTGGCCTGGGCCCTGCGCGGCGCGCGACAACCGGCCGACGCGCTCCCCCATGCGACGGCCGCGGTGCGCCTGGGCACCCAGCAGGCACTGCTCTGGTACCACCTGGCGGTCATCGACGCCGACCTGGGCCGTACGGCGGACGCACGGGCCCACCTCACGCGCGCGTTCGGGATCGACCCGCACATCAGCGTTCGCGACCTGCCGGCGGCGCAGGCGCTGGCAACGCAGCTCGGGGTGGCGCGGTGAGGTCGGTCCGCCGCCTGCTGGCGCTGGGCGCGGTTGGGGTCGTGGCCGTGCTGGTGCCTGCGGCCCCTGCGTCGGCCCACCCGCTCGGGAACTTCACGGTCAACGAGTACAGCGGCTTGCGCGTGCAACCCGATCGGGTGCTCCTCGACCTGGTCGTCGACATGGCGGAGATCCCGACGTTCCAGAGCCGGAGCGACTACGACACCAACGGCGACGGTCGCACCGACCCGGCCGAGGCGACGGCGTACGGCAACCGCGCGTGCGCGCAGCAGGCCGGCCGGCTGAGGCTGCAGCTCGACGGGGCGCCCGCGCCCGTGCGGGTGGTCAGCAGCGGGCTGCGGTTCCCGCCCGGGCAGGGCGGGCTCGTCACGTTGCGCCTCACGTGCAACCTCGTCGCCATGAGCGGTCTCCTGCGCGGCGAGCACCGGCTCGACTTCCACAACGCCAACTTCACCGACCGCGTCGGGTGGCACGAGATCACCGCCGTCGGCGACGGCGCCACCCTCGTGGCGAGCACCGTGCCCCGGAACAGCGTGAGCCGCCAGCTGACCGCATACCCCAACGACCTGCTGCGGTCGCCGCTGAACCAACGGGCGGCATCGCTGAGCGTGCGCCCCGGCGGTGCCCGCTACTCGGGGCCAGCCGCCAAGCTCGTCCTGCCGGGTGCCGCGCTCCCCCGCGGCATCGACCAGGCGACCCGGTCGTTCACCGACCTCGTCGCCCGGCACGACATCAGTGTGGGCTTCGGCGTGCTGGCGTTCGCCATCGCGCTCTTCCTCGGCGGGCTCCACGCGCTCGCGCCCGGGCACGGCAAGACGGTGATGGCCGCCTACCTCGTGGGCCAGCGGGGCTCGATGCGCCAGGCCGGCCTCGTCGGCCTCACGGTCACCATCACCCACACGCTCGGCGTGATGGTGCTCGGCCTCGTGCTCTCGACGAGCGCGGTGATCGCGCCCGAGCGCCTGTACCCGTGGCTGGGCCTGGCGAGCGGGGCGCTGCTGGCTGGGGTCGGCGGCGGCCTGTTGACGCGCGCGCTGCGCGCCCGGCGCGAGCGGGCCCGCTCGCACGCGCACGACCACCCGCCCCACGAGCATGCGCACCACGACCACGTCTCGCATGACCACGAGCACCCGCACCACGAGCACGCCCCCCATGCCCACGGCGGACGGGTCCACTCCCACGCGCCCGTCGACCCCGACCGCCCCCTGCACTGGCGCAGCCTGGTCGCCATGGGCTTCGCCGGGGGCATGGTGCCGGCGCCGTCGGCCCTCGTCGTGCTCCTCGGCGCGATCGCGCTGGGGCACACGTGGTTCGGCGTCGTGCTCGTCGTCGCCTACGGCATGGGGATGGCGGTCACCCTCACCGCGGCGGGGATCCTCCTCGTCCGGGCGCGCGGCGCGCTCGACCGGCGAGCGGCCCGTCGTGCACGGCCCAGCCGCTTCGGCGACCTGGCACGCGTGCTCCCGGTCGCGACCTCGTCGCTGATCGTCGTCGTCGGGCTCTACCTCGCCGCCCGCGGCGCCGTCCAGCTCTAGTCGACCGACGAGGGAAGATCGCGTCGGCCCGGCGTGGTTGAGTGGTGACATGGAAGAACCCCGTCCCATCCCCGTCCAACGCCTGAACCACGCCGTGCTCTATGTCCGCGACGTCGACCGGTCGGTCGCCTTCTACCAGCAGGCCTTCGGCTTCGAGGTCGTGCAGCGGCTGGCGGGACGGGCGGCCTTCCTCCGGGCCGCGGGATCCGACAACCATCACGACCTCGGTCTCTTCGCGGTCGGCGCGGGCGCTCCCTCACCGCCGTCCGGCGCGGTGGGGCTGTACCACCTGGCGTGGCAGGTCGCGTCCATCCACGACCTGGCCGCAGGGCGCGACACGCTCGAGGCGCTGGGCGCGCTCTCGGGCCAGAGCGACCACGGGGCGACCAAGTCGCTCTACGGCCGCGACCCCGACGGCAACGAGTTCGAGGTGATGTGGATGCTGCCGCGGGCGGAGTGGGGCGACTACGAGCACTCAGCCCCGGTCGCCCCCCTCGACATCGAGGCCGAGGTGGCTCGCCACGGCTGAGCGACGCACCTTGCCGCTGGCCGTGCGCGGCAGGTCGGCCACCACGTAGACGTCCTTCGGGCACTTGTACGCGGCGAGCGTGGCGCGCGCGTGCGTCATGACGGCCGTCGCGGCTGCGTCGCCTATCACCGCCGCGCACACGCGCTGACCCCACCGCTCGTCCGGCACGCCGAAGACGACGACCTCCTCGATCCCCTCAACCGCAGACAGCGCGGCTTCGACCTCGAGCGGGTACACGTTCACCCCACCCGAGATGATGAGGTCGTCGCGGCGGCCGTCGAGGAACAGGAAGCCGTCGTCATCGAGCCGGCCGAGGTCGCCGACCGTGAACGCGCTTCCCCGCCACGCTCTCGCGGTCTTCTCCGGGTCGCGCCAGTACTCGAAGCGCGCGAACGGCGGGACGTCGCACCAGATCGTGCCGTCGTCCACCGACAACGTGCGGCCGGGGCGGGCGCGGCCCACCGTGCCCGGGCGCTCCAGCCATTCGTCGGGCGAGCAGACGGTGAACTGCCCCTCGGTCGAGCCGTAGAACTCCCACACCGTGCCCGTCGGGAACGCGGCGAGCGCGGCCTCCTTCAGCGCCACCGGGCACGGTGCGCCCGCATGGGCCAAGAGGCGGAACGAGTCGAGCCGCGGGAGCGCGCCGAGCGCGAACAGCCGGTGGAGGTGCGCGGGGACGAAGAACGCGAGCGTAGGGCGGAAGGTCGCGATGGCATCGGCCACGGCCGCGGCGTCGAACCGTTCGAGCACGCAGAGCTCTCCCCCCGCGAGCAGCACACCGGTGCTGAACCGCAGCGGCGCCGAGTGGTGCAGCGGTGAGGCGACGAGCAGGCGGTCGTCCGCCGAGAAGGCCCACACCGCGGACTCGTCGTCGTGGAGCGCGCCGGCGGTCGCCTCGTCGAGCACGCCCGACCACACCCCCTTCGGTGTGCCCGTCGTGCCCGACGTGTAGTGCATGGGCCGGGCGAGGGGCACCGGCGCCAGGTCGGCCTCGGGCCCGTCGAGCAGGGCGGTCAGCGCGCGCGGTCCCGCGACGAGCGCGGGCTCCGCGTCGTCCAAGAGGACCCGCCTCTCGCGCGCGAGCAACGCGGGGTTGAGGCACACCGGCACGACGCCGGTGCGCAACGCACCGAGGCACGCGGCGACGAGCCCGGCCGAGTTGGCACACAGAAAGGCGACGCGCTCACCGCGCCCGATGCCCAGCCGCGCGAGCGCGCCGGCGACTCTCGACTGGGCGCGCCGCGACTGCTCGGCAGTGACGCGCTCGACCGTGACGGGCCCGGCCCTCAACCCGTGTGCGCGAGCTCGGCGCGGATGGTCCGGCTGATGACCTGTTCGACGAGCCGGGGGGAGAGCCGGGCCGCGCGCCAGATCAGACCGGCCCGCCCGGGCGCCACGACCGCCCGGTTGTGGCGGATGCCGCGCAAGGTGGCTGCCGCAACCGCCTCGGGCGTGATGGCGCGTCCGGCGGCGCGCGTGAGGTAGCGCCGGATGTCGACGCCCTCGACCACGCCCGCACTGCCGCCGGTGTCGAGGAACCCGGTGTCGATCGGGCCGGGGCACACCACCGTGACGCCGATCCCGTAGCGCGCCGCCTCGGGGCGCAGGCTGGTCGAGAGCCCGACGATCGCGTGCTTCGTCATTGCGTAGGGGACGAGGAGCGGTGTCGGGACGAGACCCGCGAGCGACGAGACGAACACGAGATGCCCACGCCGCTGCTCGATCATCGTCGGGTACACGGCGCGGAGCACGTTGATCGCACCGCCCAGGTTCACCGCCGACGACCGCGACCAAGCAGCCGCGGGCAGCGCCTCGACGACCCCACCGACGCCGATGCCGGCGTTGGCGATGACGACGTCGAGCCGGCCGTGGGTGCCGATGACCTGCTCGACCGCACCCCGAACCGCCTCGGCATCGGTGACGTCGAGCTCGACGTCCGCGCCGAGCCCGGGCAGGTCGACGGCCAGAGCCGTCATGCCTGCGTTCGCCAGCCGCTGGCAGAGCGCCCGGCCCAACCCGCCGCGCCCGCCCGTCACCAGCGCCACGCCCTGGAGGTCGACCCCGTTGCCCATGCGGCTAGCTCCTGCGCCCGCTCATCACGCCACATTACGAGGGGACGCTCGACCGGGCCGGGCCCGGAGCGGGGCGAGCGCCTCGGCTCGCTAGCCTCCCCACATGCCGATCGACCTCGTCGAGCTGCTGGCGCCCGGCCACACGGCGATGCTGACGATGGAGATGCAGCGGGGCGTCATCGGCGACCTCGCCGCCGTCCCGGATCTGGCGGCCGAGGTGGCGTCCCAGAGCGTCATCACGAACGCGGCGCGGCTGGCGACGGCGGCGCGACGCGCCGGCGTGCGCGTCGTCCACTGCACGGCCGAGTTCCGCGCCGATCGCGCCGGCTCGGCCGTGAACGCGCCGATGCTCGCGGTCATGATGCGCAACCCGACCCACCTCGAGGTGGGCTCACCCGCGGCCGAGGTCGTCGGTGAGCTGGGCCCGCACCCCTCCGACGTCGTGTCGTCCCGCCGCCACGGCATCTCGCCGTTCACCGGTACCGACCTCGACTCGATCCTGCGCAACCTCGGCGTGACCACGGTCGTGGCGACCGGGGTGTCGGTGAACCTCGGCGTGCTGGGGCTCGCCATCGAGGCGGTGAACCTCGGCTATCGCGTCGCGGTCGTCACCGACGCGGTGGCGGGTGTGCCGCGTGAGTACGGACGCGCGGTGATCGACAACACCATCGCCCTGCTCGCCACGCGCGTGGCGGTCGACGACGTCATCGCCGCGTGGAAGGCCTGAAGCACGGCAGGGTGATCGCGTCCGGCCGGGTTGCGTCGGGGCGCGCCTCGAACACCACCTCGACGGGGAGATCGAGCGCGAGGTCCCCGGGGTCGAGGTCGCGCAGCGACGAGACCATGCGCACGCCTTCGTCCATCTCCACCACGAGCACCGCGTAAGGTACGTCGTCCGCGTACGCGGGGTGGAGCGCCTGATGGGTGACCGTCCAGGTGAACACCCGACCGCGGCCGCTCGCCGGCGCCCACGTCCATTCCTCGGAACCGCACGCCGCGCACAGCACCCGTGGCGGGTGGCGCCAGACGCCGCACTCGCACCGCTGAAACCGCAGCTCGTGGCGCGCGCAGTGCTCGTAGAACTCCGCGTTCAAACCCTCGGGCTTCGGGATCGGCTTGATCACGCCGCCCGGGCCAGGACGGCGATGCTCCCGTCGCCGAAGTCGCCCCACCCGGTGACGAGCCCGAGCTCGCAGTCCGCGACCTGCGCCGCACCCGCCTCGTGACGCAGCTGGCGGGTCGCCTCGACGAGATGGTTCATCCCCCACATGTGACCCTGCGACAGCAGTCCGCCGTGGGTGTTGAGCGGGTAACGGCCGCCGAGCTCGATGGCACCGTCGGCGACGAACGCACCCGACTCCCCGGGACCACACAGCCCCAGCGCCTCAAGCTGCAGCAGCACGACGTAGGTGAAGCAGTCGTAGACCTCGAGGAAGTCGACGTCGTGCGGCGCGATGCCGGCCATCGCGTACGCCTGCGGCGCGGCCGCGGTCAGTCCGATGCGGCTGAGGTCGGGCCGACTGGCGATGTCGTCGGCCGGATAGGGATGCCCCTCCGCCGCGCCCAGCACGACGACCGGAACGCGCGCCAGGTCGCGGGCGCGCTCGGTCGTCGACACGACGATGGCCGCCGCGCAGTCGGTTTCGAGGCAGCAGTGATAGAGGCGGAACGGCTCCGACACCCAGCGGGCGCCGAGGTAGTCGTCGATGGTGAGCGGCTTGCCACGCATGAGCGCCTTGTCGTTGAGCTGCGCGTGCTTGCGGCAGGCAAGCGCGACCGCACCGGCGTCCTCGTCGCGGATGCCGTGCAACAGCTTGTGGCGCATGGCGATCCATCCGTAGAACTGCGATGGTGCGAAACCGCCGTGCGGCACGTAGAAGTCGGCGGTGGTGTCGGTGACCGACGTGCGCAGGAACCCGTGGCGCGGTCGGCGGGCCCCGGGCTTGGCCCGGAACGCCGAGTAGCCGTTCCATCCCACGACGACGAGGACGTGGCGCGCCAGGCCGCAGGTCACCGCCATCGCCGCGCTCTGCAGCGCCGCGGTCGGGCTGGCGCCGCCCATCATGACCGTCACGGAGTAGCTCAGGTTCTCGATCCCGAGGTTGACCGCGAGCTCCTCCGCGGTCGTGAAGCCCGCCGGGGGGATGATGCCGTCGATGTCTGCGGGCGAGAGGCCCGCGTCGGCGACCGCGACCCGGGCCGCGTCGAGCATCAGCTCGACGGGCAGGCGCTCGGCGCCGCGCATGTAGTCGGTCTCGCCGATCCCGACGATCGCCGCCTCCCCGCGGAAGGACATCTGGCTATCGTGACACGCACCTCATGAAGCTCGACGGCTGGGTCAAGGGCTCGCTCACCGATTCCGGCGCCGCCGCCCGCCGGCTCGAGTCGCTCGGCTACGACGGCGCGTTCACGTTCGAGGGCCCGCACGGCCCCTTCTTCCCGCTCTTGCTCGCGGCCGAGCACACCGAGCGCATCGAGCTGATGACCAACATCGCGGTCGCCTTCGCACGCAGCCCGATGGACCTGGCGCAGATCGCCAACGACCTGCAGCTCGCCAGCAACGGACGCTTCATACTCGGCCTCGGCTCCCAGATCCGGCCCCACATCGAGAAGCGCTTCAGCATGCCGTGGGGCCGTCCGGTGGCGCGCATGCGCGAGCTGGTCGAGGCCGTCCGCGCCATCCACCGCTGCTGGAACGACGGCGCCCGGCTCGACTTCCGCGGCGACTTCTATACGCACACGCTCATGACGCCGTTCTTCGACCCGGGGCCCAACCCCCACGGCGCACCCCCGATCTTCGTCGCCGGGCTCGGGCCCCGTATGACCGAGATGGCCGCCGAGGTGGGCGACGGCCTCCTCATCCACCCGTTCAACACCGAGCGCTTCGTGCGCGAGCAGGCCGCGGCCGCGGTCGAGCGGGGCCTGGCGCGCGCCGGGCGCTCCCGCGAGGACTTCACCGTCGCCGTCACGACCATCGTGCTCACCGGTCGCGACGAGCAGGAGCTGAAGGGCGCCGACGCAGGCGTTCGCCGCCTGCTGTCGTTCTACGGATCGACCCCGGCCTATCGCGTCACGCTCGATGCCCACGGCTGGGGCGATCTGCAGACCGACTTGAACGCGTTGTCGAAGCAGGGGCGCTGGGACGAGATGACGGGTTTGATCGACGACGAGATCGTCGACGCGCTGGCGGTCCGGGGCGAGCCCGGGTCGATCGGCGCGCGGGTGCGGGAGCGCTACGGCGACCTGGCCGACCGCATCAGCTTCTCGATGCCCTACGAGCCCAGCACCGAATGCATGCACGACGTGCTGAGCGGGTTCCGCGCGACGGCGTGATGTTCGACCTCTCGCGCCGGGTCGCGCTGGTCACCGGGGCGGGTCAGGGCGTGGGCGCGGAGGTGGCGCGCACGCTCGCGCGCCAGGGCGCGGCGGTCGCGGTGAACGATCTGTTCGCGGCGCGGGCCCGGACGGTTGCCGACGAGATCATCGCGAGCGGGGGCCGCGCCGAGGCGGTGGACGCCGACATCACCGACGTCGACGCGGTGGGGGCGATGGTCGCGACCGTCGAGGCCCGCGTCGGGCCGGTCGACATCCTCGTGAACAACGCCGGCATCCCCGCCGACGGCTTCGCCTTGAAGCAGTTCCGCGACACGACCCTCGAGGACTGGGAGCCCTTCATCCGCCTCAACCTGTACGGCACCCTGCACTGCACGCGTGCGGTGGTCGACGGGATGTGCGAGCGGGGCTGGGGCCGCGTGGTCACCGTCTCCTCCGAGGCGGGTCGGGCCGGCACCGGCCTCGGTATCTCGCTCTACGGCGCATCCAAGGCGGCCGCGGTCGGGTTGTCCCGTCATCTGGCGGTGGAGCTCGGCCCGTTCGGAGTCACGGTCAACTGTGTGTCGCTCGGTGTCATCGAACGGGCCGACGGCGCCGGCCACGGCATGGTCAAGGGGTACCCCACCCGGCGTCTCGGTCGGCCCGCCGACGTGGCCGGGGCGATCGCCTACCTCGCGTCGGACGAGGCGGCGTGGGTGACCGGACAGACGCTGCCCGTCAACGGAGGCATCTTCACCACCTAGTCGACCGATCGTTCTCGGAACGATTCGTGTGGCCCTGACCCCGCCGATCGTTCAGAGAACAGGTTGGGTATCAGCGCTTCAGTAGCGCTGGCCGCCGTCGACGGTGAAGACGCCGCCGCTGACGTAGGACGCCTCGTCGCTCAGGAGCCAGGCGACGAGCGCGGCGACCTCGGCGGGCTCGCCGTAGCGGCCCATCGGCACGGTGGAGCGCATCTGCTCGGCGGTGGTGTCCGCCAGCTCGTCACCCAGCCCCGACTCGAGCCGCCGCATCATGTCGGTGTTGATCGGGCCCGGGCACACCGCGTTGACCCGCACCCCGAAGGGCCCACCGTCGCGCGCCGCGCACTTGGTGAGACCGAGGACCGCGTGCTTGCTCGTGACGTAGGCCGGGAACAGCGGCGAGCCCATGAGCCCGGCGACCGACGAGGTGATCACGATTGCGCCACCGCCGGAGACGGCCCGCTGGTGGTGCATGACCGCGCGCACGCCGAGGAACACGCCGCGCACGTTCACCGACATGATGCGGTCGAATTCGGCGATCGGGTAGTCGGGCACCGCGGCGAGCGGGCCCTCGACCCCGGCGTTGGCGTGGAGGAGGTCGACGCGCCCGAAGGTCGAGAGGGCGGCGTGCATCCACGCGTCGGTCCCCTCTTCCGTGGACACGTCGGCTCCGACCGCGAGCGCGTGGGTTCCCGTCGCGCCCAGCGAGTCGGCCACCACCTTGGCCGCCACCTCGTCCAGGTCGACCAGCACCACCTGCGCCCCCTCGTCGGCGAGGCGCAGGCCCACCGCCCGCCCGATGCCGCCCGCGGCGCCCGTCACCACGGCGACCTTCCCTTCGAGGCCCTTCAGCGCCATGTCGCTCCTTCGATCGATCGAGCCCGTGCCGGCACCTCTTCACCCATCCCCTTCACCCGTCCCCACCGCCGACCACGGTGACATGGTGACGCGAGCCGGTGTCGTCATTCCAGCCTGCCCGGGCGCCGGACGGGTACGATGCCGCGTGAGCCTGGGGCCGCGTGGCTCGTCGCGGACTGCGCTCGAAGAGCGTCCTGCAGGTGAACGTCCACGCGTCCGCGAACCGAGCGGGATCGCCCGTTGGTGGCGGGGCACGGGAACTCCGGCACAGCGCAAGGCACTCGTCGCGATCCTCGCGGTTGCACTTTCGCTCCGCGTCGTCTGGTGCGTCTACGCCGCAGACATTCCCGTCGTCGGCGACCCGGCTCAGTACCACATCCAAGCGGTCCAGATCGCCCGCGGCGAGGGCTACAACAGCGCGACCGTGTACTGGCAGCGCATCGCCCGCGCAGTCGTGTCCCGGTCGAACGCGGTTCCCGGACACGACGTCCCCACCGCCATCGGTCCCCCCGGCTACCCGGCGACGCTCGGGGCGCTCTTCTGGTTGGTGATCCACTCACCGCTTCCCGACAACTTCGTCGCCGCGGCAGTCGCGCTCAACGTCGCGCTCGGCGTCGCGACCATCCTCATGGCGTTCGAGATCATGCGGCGGCTCTTCGACACGAGGGTGGCGCTCGTGGCCGCCGCGGTGCTCGCGGTGTACCCGAACCTCGTGTTCCACACCGCCACCCTGCATTGGGAGACGACGTTCATCTTCGTCGCCATGGCCGCGCTCCTGGTGCTGCTCGGGCGGCCATGGCCCGGTGGGCGCGTCCCGAATCGCCGATTGCTCGCCTTCGCTGCCCTGTTCGGATGCTCCGTTCTGATCCGCCCCATCGCGTGGCCGATGGTCTTGCTGCTGGCTCTTGCCGCCCGGCTCGAGGGGTCGAGCCTCCGCCGGGCGCTGGCGCAGTGCGGCATCGTCGTTGCGGTGGTCGGCCTCATCGTGCTGCCGTGGACCATCCGCAACATCGTCAAGCTGCATTCTCCTGTGGTCATCTCGACCGGCTACGGCGCGGCATTGTGCATGGCGCGCCATCCCGGCGCATCGGGAGGGAACTCGGTCTTGGAGTCCGCTGCGGCGCGCGAGAACATGCGCCGGTACTGCGTCCCACCCACAAAGGGCATTGCTCCCGAGGATCAAGAGGTGAGAGAGAACGACTACGCCATGTCTCAGGCGATCACCTTCGTCGTCCACAACCCGGCACGGGAGGTCCGGCAGTGGCCCACACGAATCAGGCTCGCCTATCGAGACGATCACGACGCGCTGGAGGATGTCGGGCCGTTCATCGCTCCAGGCACCGGGACGACACTCGCCAAGGTCGGTGACTGGTTCTTCTTCGTCACCCTCGGGCTGGCCGCGGTCGGGGTGTCGCGGTCAGCGGGGCGCAGGACGGGCAGGCACTGGTTCCTCCTGCTGACGGCCGCCTCGCTCGCGTCGACGCCGATCCTGCTGTACGGCGCGCCCCGCTACAAGGTCCCGGCCACTCCCCTGATCGCCATGATCGCCGCGGTCGGTCTGGTCTCCCTGGCCGACAGGGTGACCGGCACCCCTGCCGACTCAACACCGAGGACGCGACCTCAGGACAGCTTTGACGGCCCTGCTGGAGTCGCCGGGAAGTCGGGGGACCGGAGTACCTCCTCCCCGTAACGCACCACGTTGTCCACGAACTCGGCCCTCGACTCGCCGGGCACGCCGGCGGCCAGCCAGGTCACGCCGGCCGCCGCCAGCTCGGCGACGCTCTCGACGACGCGACCGGCGTCGAGCCGGCCGGTGCTGAACATGTCGGCGCCGAGGGCCATGAACTCGACGTCAAGGGGTGCCTCGCGGCCGACGGCCTCGCCGTGCTCGCGTGCGTACGCGATGCCCGCGCGCAGGTCGTCGATCGACTCGAGTGGGGGCGTTCGCCGCCGAGACGCGGAACGGGCCGGGTTCGGCATCGGTACCCAACCGTCGGCCTGCTCGACGGCGCGGCGAATGGCGCGGCGGCTGTTGCCGCCGACCCACAACGGCGGGTGCGGCCGCTGCACCGGCCGCGGAAGCATCGTGTTGCCCGTCGCGGTGAAGTGCATGCCGTCGAGCGCGACGCTCTCGCCCGACCACGCTGCCTTCATGGCACGCAACGCCTCATCGGTGAGCGCGTTGCGCTCCTCGAAGTCGACGCCCAGGGCGACGAACTCCGGCTCCAGGTAGCCCGTCCCCACCCCGAGGATCACGCGGCCACCCGACAGCACGTCGAGCGTCGCCACCGCCTTGGCCGAGAGGAACGGGTTGCGGTAGGCGGCGATGTACAGGTTGGTCTGCAGGCGCAACCGGGTCGTGGCCGCGGCCGCGAACGAGAGCGCGACGAGCGGGTCGAGCGCGTGGTGGCCACCGTGGGCCAACCAGGCGTCGCCCGGGAACGGATGCTCCGTCACGAACACCGCGTCGAAGCCGGCGGCTTCCGCGGCCCGGGCCATGTGCGCGATGGCATCGCCGCCGACGAACTCGTCGCCGCGGTCGATCCGGTGGGTCGGGAGCCCGAGCGACGCCCTCACGACAACAGGTTCTAGTCTGACGGCCTCATGCGTGCCGAGAAGGAACCCGACTGGGAGAAGCTGCGCAACGGCCGGTCGAGCCTGCTCGGCTACCGGATGGTGGAGATGGGTGGGGGCCGGAGCGTGGTGAGCTGGACGCCGCAGGCCAACGTGGGCAACCCGATGGGGTTCGTGCACGGCGGCTTCGTCGGCGTGCTGGTCGACGACATCGCCGGCATGGCGGTGTCGTCGATGCTGCCCGACTGGCGCGCCTTCCCCACCGCGTCGCTGCACGTCGACTTCCTGCGCGGCATCAGGGTGGGAGACACCGTCGAGTGTCGCGGCGTCGTCGTGCGCGCCGGGCGCCGCCTCTCGGTCGCCGACACGACCATCCACGACCGCGACGGTCAACTGCTCGCCCGCGGCACGTGCATGTTCGCGGTCGATCTCTCCGACACCGACCTCGTGGGCTTCACCGCGTTGGATTGACCGCGTCGGATCGACGGTGCGTCGGGGCGACCGCGCGTTTCTAGATCGTGTTTCATTTCCTCCCTCCGGGGGCTAGCTTTCGCCCATGGAGTTCCGGATCTTCAACAGCCTCTATCTCCCGCACCACCTCACCGACGCGGACCCCCGGCACGCAGAACACAACCGGTTGATCGACGAGGTGACGTGGACGAAGGCAGCCGACGCCAACGGGTTCAAGTACACGTGGGCCACGGAGCACCACTTCCTCAAGGAGTACTCGCACCTCTCGGCGAACGAGTCGTTCCTGGCCTACGTCGCCGCCATCACCGACCGCATCCACGTCGGCACCGGCATCTTCAACGTCACCCCGCCGGTGAACCACCCGGCCCGCGTGGCGGAGCGGGTCGCGATGCTCGACCACCTCAGCGGTGGCCGCTTCGAGTTCGGCATGGGACGCGGTTCGTCGACGACCGAGCAGAAGGGCTTCGGCATCGGAGACTCCGAGTTGACGCGCGAGATGTTCGACGAGGTCGTACCCCAGTTCAAGCGCATGTGGCGGGAGACGGACTACAGCTACGAGGGTCGCTTCTTCTCCATGCCGCCGCGCAACGTCCTGCCGAAGCCCTACACGCTCCCCCACCCGCCGATGTGGGTGGCCGCGGGCAGTCCCTCGACCTTCGAGAAAGCGGCCCGCATGGGCCTCGGCGTGCTGTGCTTCACGATGGGCTCGCCCGCGACGCTGGCGCCGCTCATCGAGACGTACAAGAAGGAGATCGAGCACGCCGAGCCGGTCGGCGAGTACGTGAACAACAACGTGATGGTCACGAGCCAGATGCTGTGCCTCGAGGACGGCGGCCGCGCCCGCGACATCGCGTGCAACATGGCGTCCGGCTACCAGAACAGCCTGGTGTTCCGCTACCTCGACACCTTCCCGAAGCCCCCCGGGCTCCCCGTGTGGCCCGACCTCATCCCCGAGCCCACCCCCGAGGGCCTCGAGCAGCAGATCGCCAAGGGCCTGGTGTGCGTGGGCACACCCGACGAGTGCCACCGGGCGGTGAAGGGCTACGCGGACGTGGGCGCCGACCAGCTCACCTTCGGGATGCTCTCGAGCACGATGCCGATCGAGGTGGCGGTCGAGGCGGTCGAGACCTTCGGCCGCCACATCATCCCCGAGTTCGACACCGACCCTGTCCACAGCACCACGCGCCAGCGCGACGCGCAGACCGCCGACCTCGAAGGCCGGAAGCCCCAGGCCGACGGGCTGGGCCCACTGATCGTCTGACCGGGCCCATGGGTCTCGAGGGACGCACCGCGCTCGTCACCGGCGCCAGCCGCGGCATCGGCGCAGCCGTCGCCCGGCGCCTGGCCGCCGAGGGAGCGGCCGTCGCGGTCACCGCACGCACGCTCGACGCGCCCGGCCCGCTCGAGGGAACGCTGCACGAGACGATCGCCGCGATCGAGAGCGGTGGAGGCCGTGCGCTCGCGATCAGGGCCGACCTCACCGACGCCGACGACCGGGCACGGATCGTGCCGGACGCGCAAGCCGTGCTGGGGCCCATCGACATCCTCGTGAACAACGCGGCGGCCGCCTTCTACCTGCCGACCGCGGAGATGTCGTTGAAGCGCCGCCGTCTGCTGTTCGAGCTCAACGTGCATGCCGCGGTGGACCTGGCACAGGCCGTCGCGCCCGCCATGCGAGCCCGCGGACAGGGATGGATCGTCAACATCTCGAGCGCGACCTCGAAGCACCCCGAAGGGCCGCCCTTCTCGCGTGGGCACAAGCTCGGAGCCACGTCGACCATGTACGGGGCCACCAAAGCGGCGCTCGAGCGCGTCACGACCGGTCTGGCCGCAGAGCTCCACGGCGACGGCATCGCGGTGAACTCGCTCGCGCCGGTCGCGGCGGTGCGCACACCCGGCGCCGAGGCGATCGTCGGCGACGTGATGGACGCGAACCCGGGCATCGTCGAGGAGCTCGACTTCTTCGTCGACGCCGTGCTCGTGCTGTGCACCTGCGACCCCGCCACCTTCACCGGCCGCATCCTGTCGAGCCGCGAGGTGCTCACCGCGTGAACGCCTCGTCGGTGCACGCGCCGTCATCGAACGTCGACCTGCTCGACGGCGACTTCTACGCGGGCGACCCCTACCCGACCTATGCCTGGCTGCGGTCCGACGCGCCCGCCTACTGGGACGACGTCAACCGGCTCTGGGGCATCTCGCGTCATGCCGACGTCGTCGCGGTCGAGAAGGACCCGGTGCGGTTCAGCAACGCTGCGGGCTCGCGGCCGGGGATGTCGGCGGAGGCGACGACGCCGTCGATGATCGACCGCGACGATCCCCGTCACAACGTCCAGCGCCGGCTGGTCTACAAGGGCTTCACCCCCAAGCGGGTGGGCGACCACGAGACCCACGTGCGCGGGCTCGTCACGAACCTGATCGACAAGGTCGCGACGCGCGGCGAGTGCGACTTCGTCCACGACCTCGCGGCACCGTTGCCGATGATCGTGATCGCCGAGATGCTCGGCGTCCGCCCCGAGGACTGGCACCTCCTGCAAGAGTGGTCCGACAAGCTCGTCCAGCTCGGTGGCGGCCCGAGGTACATGAACGACGAGCGCATGGCCGCGGTGTTCGCGTTCTACGAGTACACGACCCCCATCCTCGAAGCCCGCAAGGGCCGGCCGACCGACGACCTCATCAGCATCCTCACCCACGCGGAGATCGACGGCAGCGGGCTGAGCGACGACGAGCTGTTGGCGGAGTCGTTGCTGCTGCTCATCGGAGGCAACGAGACCAGTCGCAACGCCATGACCGGTGCGCTCGACCTCGTGAGCCGCCATCCCGACCAGTGGCGGCTCCTGCGCGACGACCCGGCCCGCCTTCCGACTGCCGTCGAGGAGTTCCTCCGGTACGTCACGCCCATCCTCAACATGGCCCGCACGGCCACAGTCGACGTGGAGCTCCACGGCGAGACGATCCGCGCCGGCGACAAGGTGCTGCTCATGTACTCGTCGGCGAACCGAGACGAGACGGTCTTCGACGACCCTGAGCGCTTCGACATCACTCGCGAGCACAACCCGCACGTCGCCTTCGGGTTCGGCACGCATTTCTGCCTGGGCGCGTCGCTCGCCCGCATGGAGATCCGGGTGATGTACGAGGAGCTGCTCCGGCGCCTGCCCGACATCCACGTCGTCCCCGGCCACGAGGTGCGCTGGACCCCCGGCGCCTTCGTCCGCGGCATCGACCATCTCCCCGTCGAGTTCTCGAGGACGTAAGCGTGCTGGACGACCTGCGCGTCGTCGATCTCTCCACCGAGATCGCGGGTCCCTACTGCACCAAGCTGCTCGCCGACGCGGGCGCCGACGTGGTGAAGGTGGAGCCACCCGGCGGCGACCCGCTCCGCCAGTGGCGTTCGGGAGCCCTCTTCGAGTTCCTCAACACGTCGAAGCGCTCGGTCGTGGGTGACATCGCAGTCGACGAGGTGCGCGACCTCGTCGCCGCGGCCGACATCGTGATCGACAGCTCGGGACGCGACCCCGCGGTGCCCGATGGTGCGCCAATCGTGGTCGTGTCGATCTCGCCGTTCGGGCTCTCGGGCCCGTGGGCCGGCCGCGCCGCCACCGAGTTCGTGCTGCAGGCGTGGTGCGGGTCGACCGGCTCGCGGGGCACCCCCGACCGGCCCCCGGTCGCGGCCGGCGGCCGCCTCGGCGAGTGGATCGGCGGCGCCTATGCCGCGGTAGCGGCGGTGGCGGCGTGGAAGCAGGCGCGGCGCACGGGCCGCGGCGAGCGGGTCGACGTGTCGTTGCTCGAGTGCATGTCGGTGACGATGAACACCTTCACGTCGGTGTTCTCCAGCTTCATGGGCCGGCCCGCCTTCCGCGGCCCCGCGCGCACGATCGAGATCCCCTCGGTCGAGCCGACGACCGACGGCTACGTCGGCTTCTGCACGATCACCGCGCAGCAGTTCCAGGACTTCCTCGTCCTGATCGAGCGACCCGACCTCATCGACGACCGCGACCTGGCGAGCGCCATCGGGCGTTCGAAGCGCATGGACGAGATCCTCGCAGTCATCCACGACTGGACGACGAAGCGCACCAGCGACGAGATCATCGAGCTCGCCACGCTGCTGCGCATCCCGGTCACGCCGGTCGGCAACGGCGCGACCCTCCCCGCCCTCGACCACTTCCGGGCCCGGGGCACCTTCGTCGAGCATCCGGGCGGTGGGTTCGTGCAGCCGCGGGTGCCGTACGCGGTCGACGGTCGCCGCGGCCGCCCGTTCACCCCTGCGCCGAGACTCGGTGAGCATTCGGGCGGCGTGCGATGGGAGCCGCGCCCGCCGGCGGCGCCCTCGCGCCCCCGCGACGGCCTCCCCCTCGACGGGCTCCGGATCCTCGACTTCACCGCCTTCTGGGCGGGCCCGGCCGCGACCCACATGCTCGCCGCGCTCGGCGCCGACGTGGTCAAGGTCGAGTCGGTCCAGCGTCCCGACGGAATGCGCTACACCACGACGGCTCCCCGCGCCGAGCAGTGGTGGGAGTGGTGTCCCGTGTTCCACGGCGCCAACGCGGGCAAGCGCAGCATCACCCTCGCCCTCGACCAACCCGACGGCCTGACGTTGGCCAAGCGTCTCATCGCCGGCGCCGACGCGGTGATCGAGAACTTCTCGCCGCGTGTGATGGAGAACTTCGGGCTCGACTGGGATGCCGTCCACGCGTGCAACGCGCGCGCGGTCATGGTGCGCATGCCCGCCTTCGGGCTCGACGGTCCCTGGCGGGACCGCACCGGCTTCGCGCAAACCATGGAGCAGATCACCGGCATGGCCTGGGTGACCGGGTTCGCCGACGGACCGCCGCTCATCCCGCGCGGCGCATGCGATCCCTTTGCGGGCATGCACGCGGTGCTCGCGCTGCTCACCGCCCTCGATGCCCGCGACCGCACAGGTGTGGGGATGCTCGTCGAGGTCACGATGGTCGAGGCCGCGCTCAACGCCGCCGCCGAGCAGGTGGTCGAGTACTCGGCCAACGGCACCCTGCTGGGCCGTCACGGCAACCGCGGGCCCGTCGCGGCGCCGCAGGGTCTGTACGCGTGTGCCGGCACCGAGCGCTGGCTGGCGCTCGCGGTTGTGACCGACGAGCACTGGGACGCGCTCCGCGACGTGATGGGTGACCCCCAATGGGCCCGTGCCATCGACCGGCGCGCCGACCACGACCTCGTCGACGAGGAGCTGGCCGTCTGGTGCGCGGACCGCGAGCTCGACGACCTGGTCGAGCAGCTCGCCCGGCGCGACGTGCCGGCCGCGCCCGTGATCGTCCCCCGCGACATCGCCGACAACCCGCACATGCGGGCGCGCCGGTTCTTCGAGGCGCTCGAGCACCCCGTCACCGGCACCCATGAGCTGCCGGGCGTGCCGTTCCGCTTCGCGAGCCGGGGTCAGCGCCCGTGGTACCGCTCGCCTGCGCCCACGCTCGGCCAGCACAACGACGAGGTGCTGCGCGGGGAGCTCGGTCTCGACGACGCGGAGATCGACGACCTGCGCGCCCGCGACATCATCGGCGAACGTCCCCTCGGCGCCTGATGAGCGAGCACCGAAGCGAAGCGGAGGCGCACAGCTCCCATGTGACAGATCGGTGCGGCGTCCGAGGGACGAGGACGGCGAACCGATGAGCGAGCACCATGCCTCTCAGAAGCAGAGCGAAGCGGAGGCGCACAGCTGGGGCTTCGCCACCCGCCTCGACGACGTGAGCGGCCAGGTCGCCATCGCCGGCGTCGGCGAGGCCGAGCAGACCCGCGCGTCGGGCCGCACGACGACGGAGATCGCGGCTCAGGCCGTCGAGCGGGCGCTCGCCGACGCGGGGCTCGAGCCGGGCGAGGTC